>JBFLJZ010000311.1:0-10729 GCA_040882925.1 Desulfuromonadales bacterium | reverse complement strand
GGGATTGCACCATGAAAAACAAGAAGGAATACAGCTGGTTCGACCATCCGCAGAACATCAAGCGCCTGAAGATCGGCTTTTATATCGTCCTGGCGCTGCTGGTCCTGCCGGACTTCTTCATGCACAAGCACACGTTGTTCTCATCCGTCGAGGCCTGGCCCGGCTTCTACGCGTTCTTTGGTTTCGTCGCCTGCGTCATCATCATCCTGGTTTCCAAGCTGTTCGGCTTCGCCCTGAAGGTCAGGGAGGATTATTATGACCATGAGTAGCCTGCACCCGACATTGCTGTTTTTTGCCGGGGCAGGACTGCTCTGGGCACTGCCGTTGATCGGCCGGCGGGCGCTGATCCTGCTGGTGCCTGCCAGCGCTTTTTTCGTCATTAGCCAGCTGGAGCCCGGGACATATTTCAGCTACCAGCTGTTCGGCTTCGACCTCGACCTGCTGCGCGTCGACAAACTCAGCAAGGTGTTCGGCTATGTCTTTGCCCTCAACGCCTTCGGTTGCTTCCTCTTCGCCCAACACCTGAAGGACCGCTATGAACACACCGCGGCGCTGACGTATATCGGCGCGGCGCTCGGGGCGGTCTTCGCCGCCGACCTGATCTCCCTGTACCTCTTCTGGGAGATCATGGCAGTGACTTCGACTTTCCTGGTCCTGGCGCGCAAGACGGAGCGCGCCTACGGCGCCGCCTTCCGCTACGTGATGGCGCACATTTTCGGCGGGCTCTGCCTGCTCGCGGGGATTCTGTTGCAGATCAACGCGACCGGTTCCGTCGCCTTCGACGGCTTCGATCTGGCCGGACTGCCGACCTACCTGATCCTGATCGGCTTCCTGGTCAACGCCGCGGCGCCACCGATGAACGCATGGCTCTCGGACGCCTACCCCGAGGCGACCGTGACCGGCGGCATCATCATGACCGCGTACACTACCAAGACCGCCGTCTATACCCTGATCCGTGGCTTCGCCGGCTGGGAAGTCCTCATGGTGGTCGGCGGTGTCATGGCCATCTACGGCATCATCTGGGCGATTCTGGAAAACGACATGCGCCGCATCCTCGCCTACTCGATCATGAACCAGGTCGGCTTCATGGTCTGCGGCATCGGCATCGGCACCGCCATGGCCCTCAACGGGGCGGTGGCGCACGCTTTTGCCCACATTATCTACAAGGCACTGCTCTGGATGAGCGCAGGGGCCGTGCTCTACATGACCGGCAAGAGCAAGTGCACCGAGCTCGGCGGGCTGTACAAAACCATGCCGCTGACCATGATCTTCGGCACCATCGGCGCGCTGGCCATTTCCAGCTTCCCGTTTCTCTCCGGCTACACCACCAAGCCGATGATCATCGAGGCGGGCGTCCATGAAGGGTTTTTCTGGGTCTGGCTGGTCCTTGAGATCGCATCGGCAGGTGTCTTTCTGCACGCCGGGATCAAGTTCCCCTATTTTGTCTTTTTCGCCAAGGACAACGGCCTGCGCCCGGGCGAGCCGCCCAGGCACATGCTGGCGGCAATGGCCCTGCTTGCCTTCGTCTGCATCTTCCTCGGTGTCTACCCGCAGCCGCTCTACGAGATCCTGCCGTTCGGCGCAGTCGAGTTCCACGCCTACACCTTCGAGCACACCCTCAACCAGTTTCAGTTGCTGATGTTCTCGGCACTGGCCTTCTTTATGCTGCTGCCGCTGCTGAAACGAACGGAGACGATCTCCATCGACACCGACTGGTTCTATCGCAAGGGCGGCCGACTGTTCTACCGCTTCTGCCAGTGGGCGTTCGACGGCATCAATGACTGGGCCAACCGTATTTTCGCCCAGCAATTCCCAAAACTGCTGGCACAGTTCTTCGATGAGCCCGGCGGCAATCTGCAGAAATACGCCTACCGTCTCTGGGTCGAGAGCAGCGGTCTTGACGGCGATCACGCAAGGATCGAGCGGTCTATCGACAGCCGCAGTCGCAACGCCGCGTATCCGATCGGCGTCGGTGTGCTGCTGGCCGTACTGATCCTGGCGCTGGTTTCTTTCGTCCTTTACCTGAAATAGGGTTCGCATCTCGACAGCGGGTCCCGATGGCCGGTCTCTACATCCATATCCCGTTTTGCCGTCGCAAGTGCCCCTATTGCGACTTTTATTCGGTCGAAGTCTGCGCGGCAGAACTGCAGGGCTATACCGACCTGCTCATCAGGCACCTTGAGTGGACCGCCGGAGAGGGCCTCTGGCAACACCCCTTCGACACCATCTATTTTGGCGGCGGGACCCCGTCGCTGCTTTCCCCGCAATCGATCGGTGCGATCCTGCAGGCGATCAGCCGCCATTACAGCCTGACCAGCGATATCGAAATCTCCCTGGAGGCAAATCCGGGGACGGTCACCATCGACAGCCTGACCGGCTATCGCTCGGCCGGCATCAACCGGCTATCACTGGGGCTGCAGACCTGCAACGACCAATTGCTGAAAGGCCTCGGCCGCCTGCATGACCGCCGCCAGGGGCTGCAGAGCTTCGTCTGGGCACGGCAGGCCGGTTTTGACAACATCTCACTGGACCTGATGTTTGCCCTGCCCGGCCAGACGCTCAACGACCTTGCAGAGGACGTGAAAACCTACCTCGCCCTCGCCCCGGAGCACTTTTCCTGCTACGGCCTGACGGCCGAACCTGAAACAGGACTACACGCAAGAGTCTCTTCCGGAGCGTTATCACTGCCGGACGAAGACCAGTATGCCGACAGCTTCATGCTGCTCCATGACCGGTTGAGCTCTGCAGGCTTCATGCACTACGAGATCGCCAATTATGCCCGCGACGGCTTCGACTGTCGGCACAACCTCGGTTACTGGATGCGTTCCCCTTACCTTGGCATCGGCGCCGGAGCACACTCTTTTCTCGACTCTGGCTGGGGCAGCCGCCTGCAGGTTGCAAGCAACCTGCAGGCTTACCGCCAGGCACTGCAGACCGGCCAGGAACCGATGACCTGCCTCGAAACCTTTGACCGGGAATCGGCTGTGCGCGAGTCCATCTACCTGGCGCTGCGCACCCGTCGCGGCATTGACGACCGCGAATTGCAGCAGCGGTTCGGCTGCACCCTGCAGGAGCAGTTTCCGCAGGCGATCGAAACCTGTGGAGAGTGGCTGAAAAAAGATGCCGGCCGCTGGTCTTTGACCGCGCAGGGCTGGCTGCTTTTCGACCATCTGATCAAGGCTTTTCTTTAACAGAAAATCGCGCATAAAAACGCTTCGCGTACCTTGACAAAGCCTATATGCGTTGTTATCTTGACCGTGCTTTTGGCACTCAGGCAGAGCGAGTGCTAAAGCAATTCGAGGGCCGGTTTAACCGGCTTGAGTTTTTTGCACGGAGCAGATTATGGCCAAAGCCCTGACTGACCGCTGCCAGCAGATTCTGGAAGCGATCATTGAAGAATATATAGCGACCGCCCAGCCGGTCGGCTCAAAGGCTTTGACGCAGAACCAGGGCATCAAGCTTTCGCCGGCGTCGGTGCGCAATGTCATGGCGGAGCTCGAAGAGCTCGGCTACCTCGCATCACCGCACACCTCGGCCGGTCGCATCCCCACGGAAAAAGGTTATCGCTTCTATGTCGATACCCTGTTGCGCGTCAGCGACCTGGACACCCGGCAGCAGCACCAGATCGAGATGAAATACCGCCAGCAAGGGCTACAGATGGCCGACATGCTGCGCGAAGCCAGCCGGACCCTGTCTTCCTTCTCGCATCATACTGGGCTGGTGATGATTCCGCGTCTGAAGGTCACGGTTTTCCGACATATCGAGTTTGTCAAGCTCTCATCCCGCCAGCTGCTGGTGGTTTTTGTCACCCAGTCCGGGCTGGTCCAGAACAAGCTGGTAGAGATCGACGAAGAACTCACGCAAGGCGACCTTGAGAAGATTACCAACTATCTGAACCAAACCATGAGCGGTTTGAGCATCCAGGAAGTACGGGCCAAGATTGTTGCTGAAATGGCTCATGAAAAAGTCCTGTACGATCACCTGTTGCGTCGTGCCTTCACCCTTTCCAGCGCCGCCCTGGGCGATGAAGCTGACGGTGACGTGATCATCGACGGAACCAGCTACTTCCTCGAGCAGCCGGAATTCTCCGACTTGCAACAGATGAAAAGAATCGTCCAGGCCTTCGAGCAGAAGAGCATGCTGGTTGACCTGCTCGACCGAGGCACGGATGCCCAGGGCGTCCAGGTCATCATCGGTAGCGAAACGCAATATCATGAACTTTCCGGCTGCAGCCTGATCACTGCCGCCTATTCCGGCAGGCGCGGTTCTCTCGGCACCCTTGGTGTGATCGGACCGAACCGCATGCCCTACGCAACGATTATTCCGATTGTCGATTACACGGCGAGCCTGATCAGTCGCCTGTTGGATAAAGAAAACGATCAGGAGACTTAGAACATTGGCAAAAAAAAAGCAAAAACAGGCCAGCGAAAAGCCTGAAACAACCGCAGAGCAGGTCGAGGAGACCCCCGGCGAAGAGATCGCAGGGACCGCTGAAGAGGCAGCTGACCCTCTGCAGGAGCTAAAGCAAGCGATCGAAAACGCAAAGCAAGAGGCCAGCAAAAACTGGGACCTTTACCTGCGTGAGCGGGCCGATCTTGAAAACGCCCGCAAACGTCACCAGCGTGACCGGGAAGAGGCCATCCGCTTTGCCAATGACCAGCTGCTCAAAGAAATGATCCCGGTTCTCGACAACCTCGAGCGCGCAGTAGGTCATGCAGAACAAGGCGAGGACGATAACCAGGGCCTGCTGGAAGGCGTCAACATGACGATCAGCCAGTTCCGCAAGGTTCTGGAAGATTTCGGCGTCAAACCAATCAACGCCCTCGGCGCAGACTTCGACCCAAATTTGCACCAGGCCATGGGACAGGTCGAATCAGAGGACCAGGCGCCGAACACGGTGGTCAGTGAATTCCAGAAGGGCTACCTGCTGAATGACCGCCTGCTGCGACCGTCGCTGGTCATGGTTGCCAAAGCTCCGAACGGCGAGGCGAATGAACAGGGCAGCAAGATTAATGAAGAGGAATGAGCGGACGGCAGCATTGTCCGGACCAACAGGGACTATACCGAATCTTTAAGGAGGATTCTTATCATGAGTAAAGTAATTGGCATCGACTTGGGGACGACCAACTCCTGCGTCGCTGTAATGGAAGGCGGCGAGCCGGTGGTTATCGCCAACGCCGAAGGAACCCGCACCACACCGTCAATGGTGGCCTTCACCGAAAGCGGTGAACGTCTGGTCGGCCAGCAGGCGAAACGCCAGGCGGTCACCAATCCCGAGAACACGCTGTTCGCCATCAAGCGCCTGATTGGTCGCAAGTACGATTCCGAGGCGGTAAAAAAGGATATTGAGATCAGCCCGTTCAAGATCATCAAGGCCGACAACGGGGATGCCTGGGTTGAGGTTCGCGACAAGAAATACAGCGCGCCGGAAATCTCCGCCATGGTTCTGCAGAAGATGAAGCAGACCGCAGAAGACTACCTTGGTGAGACGGTGACCGACGCGGTCATCACTGTCCCGGCCTACTTCAACGACTCCCAGCGCCAGGCCACCAAGGATGCCGGCAAGATCTCCGGTCTGAACGTACTGCGGATCATCAACGAGCCGACCGCGGCCGCACTGGCCTACGGCCTCGACAAGAAGGAAGAGGAAAAAATCGCCGTCTTCGACCTCGGCGGCGGGACTTTCGATATTTCCATCCTCGAACTCGGCGACGGCGTCTTCGAGGTCAAGTCGACCAACGGCGATACCTTTCTCGGCGGCGAAGACTTTGATCAGCTGATCATCGACTATGTGGCTGACGAGTTCAAGAAAGACCAGGGCATTGACCTGCGCAGCGACAAGATGGCCCTGCAGCGTCTCAAGGAAGGCGCGGAAAAAGCCAAGTGCGAGCTGTCTTCGTCGATGGAAACCGATATCAACCTGCCCTTTATCACGGCCGATGCCTCGGGCCCGAAACATCTCAACATCAAGCTGACTCGTGCCAAGCTCGAGAGCATCTGCAGCAATCTGCTCAACAAGCTGACCGGGCCCTGCAAAACGGCACTCAAAGACGCCGGCCTGTCTGCCTCCGATATCGACGATGTTATCCTGGTCGGCGGCATGACCCGCATGCCGGCCGTGCAGGAGCAGGTCAAGGGAATCTTCGGCAAGACCCCCAACAAGGGCGTCAACCCCGATGAAGTGGTCGCTATCGGTGCCGCCATTCAGGGTGGTGTCCTCAAGGGCGACGTCAAGGACGTGCTGCTGCTCGACGTCACGCCGCTCTCACTCGGCATCGAGACCCTCGGTGGCGTCATGACCAAGCTGATCGAGAAGAACACCACGATCCCCTGCAAGAAGAGCCAGGTCTTTTCCACCGCGGCCGACAACCAACCGGCGGTCTCGGTGCACGTTCTGCAGGGCGAGCGCGAAATGGCCAACGACAACAAGACGATCGGCCGCTTCGAGCTGGCGGACATTCCGCCGGCACCGCGCGGCGTACCGCAGATCGAAGTGACCTTCGACATCGATGCCAACGGCATCCTCAACGTCGGCGCCAAGGACCTCGGCACCGGCAAGGAGCAGTCGATCCGCATCACCGCATCCTCGGGCCTGTCTGAAGAAGAGATCGACAAGATGGTCAAGGATGCCGAGATGCATTCATCTGAGGACAAGCAGAAGCGTGAACTGATAGAAGCCCGCAACCAGGCGGACGGCCTGATCTACACGACCGAGAAAGCGGTCAAGGAGCATGGCGAAAAGCTGGACGAGGACACCAAAAAAGGCATTGAATCAGCCCTGGAGGACCTCAAGAAGGCCATCGAAAGTGACGATCCGGATGCGATCAAGAGCAAGACCGAAGCTCTCGCAACAGCGTCGCAAAAGCTTGGAGAGCTTCTCTATCAGCAAGCCCAGGGCGAGGCGGCAGCCGGCGCTGAAGAAACAACCGAAAGCGGCGACCAGAAAGATGACGTCGTCGACGCCGAATTCGAAGAAGTCGACGACGAAAAAAAATAACCCGAGACAAGGGGATAT
Source organism: Desulfuromonadales bacterium (assembly GCA_040882925.1). Taxonomy (GTDB): domain Bacteria; phylum Desulfobacterota; class Desulfuromonadia; order Desulfuromonadales; family BM103; genus JAFDBW01. The sequence continues at coordinate 3,714 of JBFLJZ010000311.1, read as the reverse complement.
GGCCAAGGGTGCAGGGCGACAAGCTATCGTCCTGCTTGCCCTTGGCCTTTAACCTTTCTGCCGCAAGGACAACGTTTTGGCCAAACGCGATTATTATGAAGTTCTCGAGGTCAACCGCAACGCCAGCGAAACGGAGATCAAGAAGGCTTACCGCAAGCTGGCGCTGAAGTGCCACCCTGACAAGAATCCCGGGGACAAAGAAGCGGAAAACCGTTTCAAGGAGCTCACCGAAGCCTACGCGGTTCTTTCCGATGGACAGAAAAGAGCCCTTTACGACCAGTACGGTCATGCCGGGATCGACCAGCAGGGCGGCTTCGGCTTTTCCTCGGGCGGCTTTGGCGGCACTCCTTTCGAGGATATCTTCGGCGATATTTTCGGTGATATTTTCGGCGGCGGCGCCAGTCGTCGCGGCGGTGGCCGGCGCGGCGATGATCTGCGCTACAACCTGACCATCGCTTTCGAGGAAGCCGCTTTCGGCCTGGAAACCAAAATCAAGGTTCCCCGTCACCACACCTGTGAAACCTGCAACGGCAGCGGCGCCAAACCGGGGACTAGTCCGGAAACCTGCCGGACCTGCTCCGGCAACGGCCAGGTTCGCTTTCAACAGGGCTTCTTTTCTTTGACCCGCCCCTGTCCGGACTGCAACGGCGAAGGCAAAAAGATTGCCGATCCCTGCAGCAAATGTCGCGGCACCGGCCTGACCCGCGGCCAAAAGACTCTTTCCCTGAAGATCCCTGCCGGGGTAGAAACCGGCAACCGGCTGAAAATGAACGGCGAAGGCGAGGCCGGCGCCAAGGGTGGCCCGCCGGGGGACCTCTACGTCGTCATCACCGTCAAGGAACATCCGATCTTCCAGCGAGAAGGGAATGACCTGATCTGCGAAGTTCCGCTGTCCTTTCCCCAGGCGGCCCTCGGCTGTGAACTTGAAGTCCCGACTCTCGAAGGCAAGGTCAAGCTCAAGGTGCCGGCAGGCACCCAGAGCGGCAGAATTTTCAAGCTGAACGGCAAGGGGATCCCGGTTCTGCAAGGCTACGGTCGCGGTGACGAGCTGGTCGTCGTCAGGGTGGAGACACCAACCAAGCTGACGACACGTCAGAAACAACTGCTCGATGAATTCGCCAAAGAGGCCGGGGAAGATATCCACCCGATGGGAACAAGCTTTTTCGACAAGGTCAAGGAGCTGTTCGACTGATGCGCTTCAGAGTTGTCATAGCCTGGTTGCTGCTTTTGCTGTGCTGCGGTGCGTGGGGTGCCTTTGCCCAATCAACCGAGCCAACCCAGGCAGACATTGCCATGCAAAGGGCACTGGACCATTATCACGCCGGCAAGCTCAAAGAAGCTGCCGGTCTGTTGCGCGGGTTTATTATCAGTCAGGCCGATTCAAACCGGATCAATAAAGCCTATTATTACCTTGCCCTTGTTCATCGAGATCTCGATGAACCTTCGATCGCACTGGATTATCTTGAGCAGATCGAGCACAACGCCGTCAGCCCGCAGAGCACTCTGCTGCAGGCCGAACTGCTCCTGCAGATGGGCGATGCCGCCCGGGTTGTCGACAAATTGCTGCAAATCGATGCGGAGAGCTGGCCGCTAACATTGCGCCAGAGACACGCTCTCGCCCTCGCCGAAGGGTTTATCGCCCTGGACGAACCGCAAAAGGCCATTTATTTCTATCAAAAGGCCATGCTGATTGAAGGAGCGGTTGCTCCGCGTGATGTTCTGACAAGCATTCATAGCCTGATGAGTGATCGTCTTGATGAGGCGGACCTGAGCGAGGCCGCATTCATGTATCGTGACAGCCCGGTGTCATACCTGGCGATGCTGCAGCTCGGTTGGCGCGCCCTGGCGGCCAACCAGAAAGAGCTGGCACGGCAATGGGCTGCCGCCGCGATGAAGGCGCCGATCGGTTTCGCTTACCGTGAAGAAGCACTGGCGCTGCAGTCGCAACTCAGCGACCCCACACAGCTGCAACGTGCGATCGGCGTGTTGCTTCCTTTGAGCGGTCGCTACGCCGCCTTCGGCCAACGGGTAAAAAAGGGCATGGAGTTGGCGGTGGATACCTTCCGCCCCCGTATCCCGGTCCGTCTGATTTTCCGCGACACGGCAGGGGACGAGATGATCGCCGCACAACAGCTTGCCGAACTGGCGATCAGTGATCGGGTCATGGGCATTGTCGGACCGCTGGTCGGCCATGCCGCCCAGGGTGCTGCCGCGCGGGCCAACCAGGAACGGATTCCCATGCTGACCATGTCACAGCGCGAAGGTCTGGCGACCACCAGCCTGTACGTGTTCCGCAATTCCCTGACCGCTGAGCTGCAGGTCCGTGCCCTGGTAGACTACGCCATGGAACAGCGCGGGCTGTCCACTTTCGGTATCATGTTTCCGCAAACCCGTCAGGGAGAAAACTTCGCCGAATTCTTCCGCAATGAGGTCTGGCGGCGCGGTGGTGTAATTGTCGCTGAACAGAGCTACCAGACCGACCAGACCGACTTCCGCTACCAGATCCGCCTGCTGCAGGGGCTTGATCCCAATGCGCCTGACGAAGGCGAGACTCCCGCCGATTCGACAAACCCCGAAATTGCCGGAGAGGACGATGAGCCGCCGCCCTTTGAGGCCTTGTTCGTTCCGGACTACTCCGACCGGATCAGCCTGATTGCACCGCAGATCGCCTTCTATGGGCTGGAAGACATTCAACTGCTCGGCGCCAACGGCTGGAACGACGCTGAGCTGCCGCGTCTGGCCCGGCAGTTTGTCGAAGGGGCCGTATTCACAGACAGCTTCTTCCTGCACAGCAGTTACCCTTTTGTCCAGGATTTCGTCGCAGATTATTTCAACCGTTTTGCCGCAGAGCCAACCATTCTCGAAGCCCAGGGCTACGATATCGTCGGCATCATGCTGACTCTGCTCAACGACCCTGACATAACCACCCGCGAAGATCTGCGCCGCGCCCTGGCGCAAATGCAGAATTTTCCCGGGGTGACCGGTGCCACAAGTTTCGATCTTGTCGGCGAAGCCGACAAGATTCTCTTCCTGCTGCAGGTTCAGAAAGGTGTCATCGTGCAGATCAATTAATCGGCACCGGACCCGCCAGCGCATCAATCATAGCCGCGGACACTCGCCGCAGAATCCTTCAGCCCGGATCCCGGGGTTGCCGGTTTCAGACTCGCAAACACTCAGAAAAACCCTTTACAGTCTGGCGCTCTTTGGTGTATTTTGCCTGTTCTGCGGAGAGGTGACCGAGCGGCCGAAGGTGCACGACTGGAAATCGTGTGTACTGAAAGGTACCGAGGGTTCGAATCCCTCCCTCTCCGCCATTATTATCTTGCTTATAATGTTTTAAAGGGATTCGAAACGAAGCGAACAACGCTGCCAGTGGCAGATGACCGGACCGAGAAGTTCGCGGCAGTGAGCGTAGGGGAGCCTACGCAGGAGCCAACGAGAGTTGGCGAGGGAGTGGGCGAATCCCTCCCTCTCCGCCATTTCTAGACCAGCTGAGGGCAAATCAAAACCATGCAAAAAGGCACTCATGCTTGTATCGGTTGATTTTTTCACTGGTAAACGTTGAGGTCCTTTGCGCCTTTATTTATAGTTTTTTGGTTCTCCGGTATTGGCCTGTTTTTGCCGTCAGAAGTGACAGCCGGGTCCCGCGCAACGGACGGCCGTGAACTCCGTCAGGCCCGGAAGGGAGCAGCGGCAGCGGCCTCAGCCGTGTGC
>JBFLJZ010000310.1:0-16259 GCA_040882925.1 Desulfuromonadales bacterium | reverse complement strand
TTTCCGGGTTGTGGCACCACAGGCAGTTGAGCGGGCAGCCTTTGAAGAAAATCGTGACACGGATCCCGGGACCGTCGTTGATCGAGTAGCGCTTGATATCAAAAATTAGTGGTTTTTGCACGTGAACCCTGGCATGGAATTGACCCACTAAGACACGAAGTCACAAAGAAAGGCACAAGGCAAAAGCGCAGGTCAATGACAACACTGCAGCGACGATTCATTTTTCTGCGAACAGCTTGCTTTGTGCCTTTGCGCCTTAGTGGCGCTTTCACAAGCACTGCTAGAACGATTCGTTCTCGGTCCGCTCGATGACTTCCTGCTGCAGGTCAGCGTTCATATCGTTGTAGTAGTCGCTATAACCTGCCATACGCACCAGCAGGTCCTTGTAGTCTTCGGGGGACTCCTGGGCCGCCTTCAAGGTCGCGGTGTCGACAATGTTGAACTGGATATGGTGACCGCCGAGAGTGAAGTAACTGCGGATCAACTGACCGAGCCTGGCAACATCCTCGTCACGCTTGAGCAGGCTGGGCAGAAACCGCTGGTTGAGCAGCGTACCGCCGGACATGGTGTGATCGAGCTTGGTCAGCGAACGAATCACCGCCGATGGGCCATGGGTATCGGCTCCATGCGAAGGAGAGGTGCCGTCGGAGATCGACTTTCCGGCCAGGCGGCCATTCGGGGTCGCGCCCATGACCTTGCCGAAGTAGATATGACAGGTCGTCGAGAGCATGTTGAGATGGAAGGTCTCACCCTTGACGTTCGGCTTGCCGTCGATGGCATCCAGCAGGTCGTGGTAGATCGTCAGAGCGAGATCATCGGCGTAGTCGTCATCATTGCCAAAGAAAGGTGTCTTGTTGAGCACCGTCTGACGCAGGAATTCCTCGCCCTCGAAGTTTTTCGCCACGGCATCGAGGACGCGTTCCATGCTGAATGTCCGGTCCTCGAAAACATGCTTCTTGAGCACGGCCAGGCTGTCGGTCGTCGTCCCCAGTCCGGTGCACTGGATGTAGTTGGTGTTGTAACGCGGGCCGCCGTCGTAATAATCCCTGCCCTTGCTGATGCAATCTTCAATGACCACCGACAGGAAAGGCGCCGGCGCATACTTGGCAAACATCCGGTCGATATAGTTGCTCACCCGCACCTTGGTCTCGACGATGAAATTCAGCTGCCGCTGGAATGCCGCGTAGAGCTCATCGTAACTTTCGAAATGCCTTGGATCTCCGGTTGCAATGCCGGCCCTCTTGCCGGTGACCGGGTCGATGCCGTTATTCAGGGTGACTTCCAGTATCTTCGGCACATTCAGGTAACCGGTCAGGATGTAGGCCTCCTTGCCGAAAGCCCCGACTTCGATACAACCGCTGCAGCCGCCTTCACGGGCATCCCTGAGCGACTTGCCCTGACGCAGCATCTCGACGATATACACATCGGGGTTGAACACGGACGGGTAGCCATGCCCCTGGCGAATCACCTTGCAGGCGGCGTTCAGGAAACGGTCCGGTGTCTTGCTGCTGACATGCACCGAGTTGCCGGGCTGCAGGACATGCAGTTCCTCAATCACCTCGAGCATGAGATATGACACTTCGCTGACCCCGTCCCTGCCGTCACCGGTGACGCCGCCGATATTGATATTGGTGAAATCGTTATAAGTGCCGCTCTCACGCGCCGTGATGCCGACCTTGGGCGGCGCCGGATGATTGTTGACCTTGATCCAGAAGCAGCTGAGCAGCTCCTTGGCCTGCTCGCGCGTCAATGTCCCGGCGGCTAGCTCGGCCTCGTAGAAGGGTGCAAGGTGCTGGTCGAAATGTCCCGGGTTCATGGCATCCCAGCCGTTGAGCTCGGTGATCGTACCGAGGTGCACGAACCAGTACATCTGGATCGCTTCATGAAAGGTTCGTGGCGCATTGGCCGGTACCCAGCGGCAGACTTCGGCAATCTTTTGCAATTCTGCTATCCTCTGCGGGTCACTCTCAGAGGCAGCCATCTCATCTGCCAGATCGGCATGCCGATCGGCGAAAACAATCACGGCGTCGCAGGAGATATCCATCGCCTTGAGCTCTTCTGCCTTGTCGGTCGCCTCGGGGTCATTGAGGAAGTCCAGCGCGGCAAGCTCGGCGACGATCTGCTTTTTGAAATCGAGCATCCCCTTGCGGTAGATCTGGCCATCCAGCGCGGTGTGTCCGGGCGCACGCTGCTCCATGAACTCGGTAAAGAGGCCGGCCTCGTAGGCGGCCCGCCACTCGTCGGGAACGTGGCTGAAGATTCGCTCACGAATCGTTTTGCCTTGCCAGTAGGGGATCACCTCGCGGGCGTAGGTTGCGATATCTTCCTCACTGATGGTATAGCGCTGCTGATCACGGGTATTGAGGACGTGAAAATCCTCGACACTGTGGCAGGTCAGTTCGGGAAAGGTCGGGACGGACTTCGGCTTCGGGCCGCGCTCGGCGACAATCAATTCATCGGCACCGAGATAAAGGGTCTTCTTCCGGCAATGATCGAGAAAATTCAGTGCCCGCAGCATCGGGATCGAGTGTTTGCCGTAATTCGCCTTGTAGAAGGCGGTCTCGTGCAAGGCGCGTTCAATCGACAGGCTCGGCTCCGTTTCCACGCTCAACTTGCGCAGTCGCTGGATGCGCTCATTCATCCCCGGGCCGATGGCCGTCTTGTGCTCCGGGTAAAAATTACCCTCGGCGGCGGCCTTTCTCTGCGGCACAATTTTCAGCTCATTTTCCATAGCAGAACAGCCCTTACTTTTTGACTCACCAGTCGGCGAAGGCACATAAAAGTTTAATTCATTGTGGTATTGTACTGCGGGCTTTGAACCGGAGGCAAGCAACCCATAGCCGAAAACCCACCAATAGCACCGACAAAACAATCAACATTACTGAAATAAAGAGCAATAATGGTACCAACTGGTGGCAAACCGAATAAAACCTCATCTATCTGTAATGAAAGGGTTTATCTGAGACATAGAACAAAAGTCAGGACCACAGGCAGGTGGTTTTTATTCACAATCGAATAAAATATTCAAAAACGAATAAAACATCAGCGTAAATCGGTTTATTTCCGATGAGAGCCCAGATAGATCGCCGACAGGATCAACAGGATGCCGAAGACTTCAGTCCCACCGGTCGGACGGTCGAAAATCATGACATCCCAGACAAAAGCCAGCGCGGGCTGCAGCAACAGGACCAGGCCGGCGACCGTCGCCGGCACATGCCTGACAGCAGAGGAGATAATCGACCAGCCAACCGTCGTACTCAAGACACCGACGCCTAGCAGGGCCAACAAAGAGCCGATATCGGGAATCGCGAATGATGCGCCTGTGGCCAGGCCAACCACACCGAGCACGATGGACCCGGAAACCGAGACCACCAGCATGACAGACATGCCGCTGACGACATTCTCCTTCATCGACTCTTTGAGGAACAAAAGGTAACCGGAATAACAGACAGCAGCGAGAAGCCCGAAGATGATCCCTGACCTGACCCCGGAAGACAGCATCGACCAATCCAGGCCGGTTATAAAGGTCAACCCGAATAACGCCATGCAGATGGCCAGGACAAACATGCGGGTGACTTTTTCCCGGAACAGCAACCAGGCAAAGAGTGCGGTAAAAAAGACCTGGAAGTTCGCCAGAAGCGTCGAAAAACCCGGCCCGACAAGATGGATACTGCGATGCCAGCACATGAAATCTATTGCCAGGAAAGACCCACTCGCAACCAGCAGTAACGCCGGCCCACGCGGCAACCTCTGCATTTCGCCACGCATGTACAGAACCGCGACCAGGGACACAGCAGCGAAAAACAAGCGGTAGAAACCGGCAATATCGGGCGGGACATTGGCCAGCCTGACAAAAATCGGTGCAAAGCTGATGCAGACACCACCTGAAATCAGCCACAGAAGGGGTGAGGCCTGCCTTGCAGCAGCATCATGAGAATTCGACATTTGTCCCCCGAAACGATCGCGAAAGGACCTGGCTTAAGCCCTCTCTGAATGCCCGTCAAAAAGCTATCGACTTATCCCAACCTGGCCCCGTTCGGTACTTCACGCTCCGGCACAGCGATGACAACGGATTTGTCATCACGGTAAAATCCGGTGAGCAGAAACTCGGAACGCATCGGGCCGATCTGCTTCGGCGGGAAGTTCAGCACGCCGACAATCTGCCTGCCCAGCAATTCCTCCTTCGTATAATGCACGGTTATCTGGGCACTCGCTTTACGGACACCTATTCCAGGCCCGAAATCGGCCCTGACTTTGTAGGCCGGGCTACGTGCTTCCGGAAAGTCTTCGACTTCGACAATTGTGCCGACCCGCAGTTCAACGGCGGCAAATTCGTCCCAGGAAATCTCTTTCATTGCCACCTCTCCTCACTCTTCAGGCTTCACCGGTGCGACCGATCACGACACCGTACTTTTGCAGTTTGCGGGCAACCGTCGGCTGGCTCATATCCAGCGCGGCTGCGATCTCCTTCTGGTTACGGCAATTTCTGGCGGCTTCCATCAACACGGCCCGCTCGACGCTGGTCATGATCTGCCCCATCGACATGATATCCGGCCAGTTGATCGTCACTGCAGAGGACCCGTCATCACTGCCCATAACGACGGCTCGAGGCAGGTCACTGACATCGATGAGTTCCGTGTCAGTCATGACGACCAGCCTCTCGCAAATGTTCATCAGTTCACGGACATTGCCAGGAAAGGGATAGCTCACCAGGCGGTCGATGGCCGCCCTGGTCAGACGTTTCGGTTTTGCCGAACGTTCGGCAAAACTGTCGACGAAGAAGCGGATGAGAGGCAGGACACACTCCCTGCGCTCACGCAGCGCCGGGATCGTCAGGGGAATAACGCTGAGGCGGTAGTACAGGTCCAGCCGGAAGAGTTTTTCTTCAACCCGTCTTTCCAGATCACGGTTGGTTGCAGCGATGATGCGCACATCAACTTTTCTGCTGTGCGTCCCGCCCAGGCGTGTCACCTGCCCGTCCTCCATAAATCGCAGCAGCTTGACTTGCGAGGCGAGCGGCAGTTCGGCGACCTCATCGAGGAACAGGGTGCCGCCATCGGCCAACTCAAGGTGTCCCGGTTTGCTGGACACTGCCCCGGTAAAAGCGCCTCTTTCATAGCCGAACAGCTCAGCCTCGATCAGGGTCTCCGGGATAGCACCGCAATTGATCTTGACCAGAAGGTGCTCCGATCGGCGCGAGTGCTTGTGAATCAGGTCGGCGATCAAGCCCTTGCCGACTCCGGACTCGCCAAGCAGCAGGACCGTTGAATCAACTTCACTCAACTTGAGGGCCTGGTTCAAGGCCTTGATCATCGCGGGGCTTCTGGCAATAACCGGTTGTGAATCGAGATATCCCTGTTGCAGTTCAAGGACCTGGTGGCGGAACCGGTCACCGATCGCCTGTTGCTCTTCCAACTCTTTTTGCAGGCGGTCGATCTCGGTGATATCACGCTCGCTGACGACAACCCGGATGACCTTGCCGTCGTCATCGAAAACCGGGGTTGCGGTTGAAATCAACTTCAATCCATAGCGATTTTTTTGCAGCAGGCTGACAACTTCGCGTTGCTTGATCGCTTCAAGTGCTGCAGAAGGCAGGATCACATAGCCATCCCTGGCCGCATCCAGGTAATCGCGGCCGATGACCTTTTCCGGGGACGCATGGTTGATGCGGGCTGAAGCAGGGTTCATGTGAATGATGCGTCCGGAACCGTCGCAGACGAACAAACCGTCTGACGATGACTGAATGATAGCGTCAAGCTCCCGGGCCAGGTGTTCCGGTTTCAGGTCCTTATCATTTGACGAAATCTTTTCACCTGCCATTTGCCCCCCTCGCAGGTATTTCCTGCTAACGCATGACAAAACCATTTTTCAGAGGGTCGTGCGGATCAATCAGGAATTCATGTCGACCGGTGATATGGGCACTGCCCTCTACTTCGGGGACAATCGCCCGATGCGGGCCGAACATGCACTCCTCAACCACGCTGCAACGGAAAGAGCTGCCGATAATGCTCTCTATGGTAATCGCCTCACCGACCCCGATCTCACCACGTGCGTGGTGAATCGCCAGACGGCCGCTGACTCCGGTCCCGGTCGGGCTGCGGTCGACCTCGCCTTCGGCAAAAATGCAGACATTGCGCGAATGCGCGGCTGTTCCTTGCGGCTTATCAACAAAGATCGTTCCATAAAGGAAGCTCAGATCTGCCTCGAAAGGATGCGGAATTGTTCGACACGACATAATCGCACGCTTGATCGCCATTCCCTTGTCAATCAGGCCATGCAGATCGTCCGCGGAGACCTTCAGGTCAACATCGGCGGCATTGACGTAAGCATAAAAACCACCACCAAAGGCAAGGTCGTAACGAACCGGGCCGATCCCCGGCACATCGACGAGCTGGTCAAGGTCGATGACGAAGGAAGGGACATTCCGAAATGAGACGCTGCGCACGCGATCTTCTTCGATCCGTGCGCAGGACGTCACAAGTCCTGCCGGCGTATCGATTCGCAGCGTCGTCTGCGGCGTCCGCATGGCGACCATCCCGCATTCGAGAGCGACCGTGGTCATGGCGATGATGCCATGCCCGCACATGGTGCTGAACCCTTCATTATGCATGAACAGAACTCCGAAGTCGGCATCGTCTGTGACCGGCGGAGTGACAAGACAACCGTACATGTCGGCGTGACCACGCGGTTCCAGCATCAGGGCAGTGCGCAGATGGTCGTACTTCTCTTTGACGAAACGACGCTTCTCCAGAATCGTTGCGCCGGCCAATGGCGGGAACCCCGATGTGATCACACGAAAGGGTTCGCCCGCCGTGTGGGCATCGATTGTGGTTATTTTCTGCCAGTCCTCAGGAGCTCTCCAGTTTTTCATATCCAACACCTTTGGCAACAAAGCCCGAAAGGACCATCTCAGGAGAAATCGACCTCTGTGCCCAACCCCTGCTCTTCGGCTGCGGCAAACACCAGCGCCGCTGCCATGGTGTCCTGCACGGCGATGCCGACCGACTTGAAGAAAGTGACCTGTTCCTGGTTTTCACGTCCGGGCTTGTCGCCGTTCAGCACCTCTCCCAACTCAGCGGCGATCGGTGCTTTGGGAATAATGATATCGCCGGCCTCTTCAAGGCACGCTTCCCGGGAATCGACAATTATCCTGGCGCGTCGTACAGTGACTTCGTCAACCTCACGCTTGTCCGGGGTAAAGGTGCCGATGCCGGTGATATGCGTGCCCGGCTTGAGGTCATTGCCATCGAAAAGAGGCACTGGTGAAGTGGTCGCCGTCAGGACGATATCAGCGGCCTGCACGGCCTCACCCGGGACTCGGCCCAACAACACCCGGGGAGAATCGGGCCAGCCGGCAACCTCGGCGGCGAGACGCGTCGCCGCCTCCGCAGAAGGATCGATGATGCTGACCTCGGTGATCTCGCGGACCGCCAACACCGCCTGCAACTGTGTGCGTGCCTGCACCCCGGCGCCAAACAGGGCGACGTTGCCGGCGTTTTTGCGGGCCAGGACGTCGGCCGCAGCGCCACCGCCGGCACCGGTGCGAATCGCCGTCAAACTGCCACCATCAATCAGGGCCAGAGGGAAGCCGGTATCGGGATCCAGGACCATGACCGTAGCGGAGATCGTCGGCAGGTTCCGCTGCGGGTTGTCTTCGTAGATGGAAATAATCTTGACGCCGAGGTTGCGGCTGTCATGCAGGTAGGCCGGCATCAGCAGGCTGACACCCTTTTCCGTCTGCACATGAGTCCGCAGGGGAACCGTTGACCGACCGGATGAAAACTGCATGTAGGCCTGCTTCATCGCCTCAATCGCTGTCGGCATTGGCAAAGCCGCCCTGACATCGGCAGCGGCCAGCATTCTTATTTTCATTTCCTCTCTCCTTGACCAGGGCAAGAACATTTAACACAAAGGGCGTAAAGAAAATAGAATCAACCACCTAAAAACAAGACTGACAACCGGTATGCCTTTGCGTTAAAAGCACCTCTAGTTATTTTCTCGCTTGCTTCAATCGCGCCTCGATCTCCCGGGAGGTCTTGGTGGTCGATAACCCCCCCAGGCCGGTACAACGCAAGGCATGGGGCAGGCTCCTGCCCACCTGGTCCATCACAACAACGACCTCATCAAAGGGAATCAGAGGGTCGAATCCGGCCAGCGCCATATTCGCAGCAGTGAGCGCATTCGCCGCGGCCAGTGTGTTCTTGCCCAGGCAGGGAGCCTCAACCCGGTTGGCAATCGGGTCGCAAATCATGCCGAGGCTGGACTGCAAAGCCATGGAAGCCGCCGCGATGGCCTGTTCCAGGCTGCCTCCGGCCAAAGTCACAAGGCCTGCCGCAGACATTCCGGAAGCAGAGCCGCACTCGGCCTGGCAACCACCTAATTCAGCCGAGAAAGTGGCGCCCCGGGCAATGAAAACGCCGATCATCCCCGCTGCTAGCAGGGCCTTGACCGCGTCATCTTCGGCGAGCCCGAGGAAGTCGGCGGTCGCCAGGCATGTGCCCGGCAAAACACCGCAGGAGCCGGCGGTCGGCGCGGCAACCACCAGCCCCATGGAGCTCTTGCTTTCCATGGTGGCCGTTACAGCCAGGATAATCTCATTTAGCACCCCCGCATCAAGCAGCCCTCCCCGTTCCATCAGCTCCTTGTACTTGCCGGACTGCCAGCCGAGGATACGATCATCATAGTGCGTTCCGGCGAGCCCGGCATCTATGGCACGGCGCATGACCTGGGCAATCTCGCGCATCTTCTCGAACACTTCGGTCTCGGTTATCCCGCCACGGGCACTCTCGTAGCGCAATGCCAGTTCCCAGAGCGACAGCGAAGCCTGCGCCTTATAGTCAAGCATCTCCGGACAGCTGTTGAACGGCAGCTGCTCCTGCTCCATGGCAAGCACCGGCATCACCGGCTCAATGACCCTGATCACCAGCTGCTCGGTCTGCCCTTTCAAAGGAGCCAGCAGCTTTTCGGTGTCGACCCGGCCACTGACCTGCACGATCGTGACCCCGGCATGACTGTTGAGCTTGATCGTTTCATCGGCAAGGTGGCGCTCGAGCAGGGTCAGCACGCCCATACCGGCCTGATCGAGAAAGATCAGGGTCTCATACTGATCTCCACGACAAGAGATCGGGACATCATCAATCGAGATGACCTCGATCATGCCGCCACCTGTGGAGATCGCCTTCAGCCTGCGCGTCTCCCTGCTGTTTTTCAGCGTCAGCCGGTAGGTGTTGGGGTGAATGTCACCGAAATCGCCCACGCGCACCTCGGTAGCGACTCCCGCAGCGTGCAGAGCCTGCTCGGATCGGGCAAGTCGTTCGTTGGTCGCTTCCCAACCGAGCAGACCTCCCCACAAACCGATGTCGCTGCCCTGGTTATCGAAGGTTAACGCCAGTGAGCCTTGTGCATCACACTCGACCAGCACATCCTCAATCTCACCCTGCATCAGCGATCTGGCTATCAGGCCGATGCGCAGTGCGGCGGCACAATGCGAACTGGACGGGCCCCGCATGACAGGCCCGATCACGTCGTTGAAAATACTCGGAGACAGGTTACTCATATGCAACACTCCACTTTGGAGTCATTCAGGTCAAAGCAGACAACCAGTCAGGGGATGAGAAGCCGGCTGCGTGGACAAAGTTGCGCACAGGGCGCTTCTGTCAGGGCAGGTCCGCCTGGAGATAGTGTGGGTCAAAGGATCTGCATCTTCATCCATGGCGCAGAGTTATGGAAATCCGCGACAGCGCTGCCCGGTGGAACCAGCGCATCACACGCTGCCCGGGCCTGATCATCCAGCTGCATCTCGAGAACCGGCAGGAAATGTTCCAGCTGCTCCAGCGTGCGCGGGCCGATCAGCGGCGCGGTTATACCGGGCTGGTCTTTGACCCAGAGGACCGCCAGTTGCGCCGGGGACATGCCCTGGTCTTTGGCCAGCTGCACAAACCGGCTGCCGACCTCGATACCACGCGCGGTGACCCGCTCCGCATAAATCCCACCACGCAGTGCCGCCCTCGATTCTGCAGGGGCCTGTTCAGGCGTGGCGTAACGCCCGGCCAGGATCCCCATAGCGAGCGGCGACCAGGGGAAGATCGCCATCTGGTACTCCTGGCACAGCGGTACCATTTCGTTTTCTATCCGCCGGTCCAGCAGATTGTAGGGCGGCTGTTCCGAAACAAAACGCACGTACCCCTTCAATTCGCTGACCATGATCGATTCCATCGCCTTCCAGGCCGGGGTGGTCGAGCAGCCGACATAGCGCACCTTGCCCTGGCGTACCAGGTCGGTCAGCGCACTCATGGTTTCCTCGATCGGCAATTCAAAGGAGGGGCGATGCAGCTGGAACAGGTCGATACAATCAATCTGCAGGCGCTTGAGAGAGTCTTCACAAGCCTTCACCAGGTGCAGACGGGAGTTGCCGCGATCATTGGGGCCCGGACCGGTCGGGTAGTGGGCTTTGGTCGCCACCAGAACCTGGTCACGACGACCGCTGGCAGCCAGTGCCCGGCCGATAATACGCTCGCTCTCACCCTTCGCGTAACTGTTACTGGTATCAATCAGGTTGATCCCGGCGTCGACAGCTCGATCGATAATCGCGATCGATTCTGCTTCGGGAGTCGGGTTTGCGAAGTTATCCGAGCCGAGACAAAGCGGGGCGACCTTGACGCCGGTCCTGCCGAGGAGGCGATATTCCATAAACACTTACCTGGCTGTAAAGCCGGCATCGACATTGACCATCGCACCGGTCATGTAGCTGGCGGCATCGGAAGAAAGGAACAGGACGACCCGGGCAATTTCAACCGGCGCGGCAAGGCGCCCCATCGGCACGGTTTCGGCAAGGGCCGCCATCATCTCGGTAGTCACCGGAGCAGAACGTTCCGAGGTCAGCATCGGCGTGTTGACCTCCCCGGGACAGACGGCGTTGATGCGAATGCCTTGATTGACGTGGTCCAGGGCCATGGCCCGGGTAATCTGGTGCACGGCGCCTTTCGAAGCGCAATAGGCCATGACACCCGCGGCGCCGACTTCGCCCCAGATCGAGCCGAAATTGACAATCACCCCGGCTCCCTGTTCCTGCATAATCTCGACAGCTGCACGACTCATGTAGAAGACGCCGTTGACATTGACGTTCATGATCCGTTGCCACTGCTCATCCGTCGTCCCGGGGCCGTCGGCACGCACGATGATGCCGGCGGCGTTGACCAGGATATCGAGACGACCGTAGCGTGCTACGGCTGTTGCGACGGCCTGCCCGCAGAATTCCGAGTCACTGACATCTCCAATCAGAGGCGGGTCTGCAGCGATATCCGAGGCAACCTGCACGGCCAATTCGGCATTGCGATCGACAACCAGGACTCTGGCGCCGGCAGCGCTGAATTCACGTGCCGTCGCCGCGCCCATACCCGATGCGGCGCCAGTGACAAGGACGACCTTATCTGTAAAATCCATGTGTTCGTCTCTCTCCGGGCCACCTTATAACCCGGCTCACAGCGGATTATTCACCGAGGTAGGCGTTGATGATCCGCTCGTCGTTTTTGAGCACTTCGGCATCATCGTGCATGACAATCTCACCGGTCTCGACGACATAACCGTAATCAGCGACACCGAGGGCCATCTTTGCGTTCTGCTCAACAAGCAGGATGGTGATGCCCTCTTCGTTGAGTCGCTTGACAACCTTCATGATATCCTTGACCAGGAAAGGCGCCAGTCCCATCGACGGCTCGTCGAGCAGTACCAGCTTCTGTCCGACCATCAGGGCGCGTCCCATAGCGAGCATCTGCTGCTCGCCGCCGGACAAGAAGCCCGCGTCACGGTGCCGTCGTTCGCCAAGGACCGGGAAGAGTTCATAGACATGATCCATGCGTTGATTGCGTTCCGCATCGTCCTTGAGGGTAAACGAACCCAGCTCGAGGTTCTCCTGGATCGTCATGCCCTTGAAAATCCGTCGCCCTTCCGGTACGTGGATCAGGCCGCGCTTGACGATATCGTGAGCAGACTTGCCGAAGATGTTCTCACCCATAAATTCGATCTTGCCGCCGGTCGGTTTGAGCAGCCCCGAGATGCACTTCATGGTGGTGCTCTTGCCGGCGCCGTTGGCACCGAGCAGGGTGACGATCTGGCCGGCCTTGACTTCCAGGCTGATCCCGCGCAATGCGTGGATATGCCCGTAGTGAGCGTTCAGGTCGGTTAATTTCAGGACCACGTCTGACATCTCTAGTCGTCTTCCTTTCCGAGATAAGCCTCGATCACCTTCGGGTCATTCTTGACTTCATCCGGCAGTCCCTGCGCTATATTCTGGCCGTAGTCGATCACGTAGATATACTCGGACACCTTCATAACCAGTCCCATATCATGTTCTATCAGCAGAACGGTAATGTTGAGCTCCTTGCGGATCCGCCGGATCAGCTCTATCAGCTGTTGCTTCTCATCGTAGTTGAGACCTGCGGCCGGTTCATCCAGGAGCAGGAACTTCGGCTTCGTGGCCAGGGCACGAGCCCATTCGACACGCCGCTGGTCGCCGTAGGCGAGGTTTGACGCGTTACGGTCCTTCTGCTCCAGGATACCGACGAAGTCGAGACATTCTTCGCAGTACTCGGTAATCTCCCGCTCTTCTCTTCTCTGCCCCGGCGAGCGCAACACCGAACCGAGGAAACCGACATGGGAGCGGCAGTGCATACCGGCTTTGACATTGTCGATTACCGACATATTTTTGAACAACCTCAGGTTCTGGAAGGTCCTGGCCATACCTGACTGGGTGATCCTGTGCGGCTTCTTGCGCATGATCGATTTACCGCGGAAGTTGATCTCTCCGGAGTTGGGCTGGTAGAACCCGGTGATCGAATTGAATATCGAGGTCTTCCCGGCACCGTTCGGACCGATCAGGCTCATGATCGAGCCCTCCTCAATCGTCATGTTCATCGAGTCGATAACCTTCAGGCCACCAAACTGCAATACGATATCTTTAACTTCCAACAGGGACATTCTGTAATCTCCTGATGCAGACGTAAATTATTCTCTAACCAAGGCGCTCGGGCCACAAGCCTTGTGGTCGCTTGAGCATGATGATGAGCATAATGCCGGCAAACGCCAACAGGCGCATATCGCCGACGAAACGGAAGATCTCCGGGAACAGGACCAGGACAAAAGCTCCGCAGATAACGCCCGGTATTTTGCCCATGCCGCCGATTACCACACCGAGCAGGATCAGGATCGACTGGGTGAACATGAACGTCTCGGGAGAGATGGCGGTCATCTTGACAGCGAAGAAACTGCCGGCGACGCCGCCGAAAACGGCGCCGATAACGTAAGCGGCCAGTTTGACCCGGACCCGGTTAATGCCCATCGCCTCGGCAGCATCCTCGTCTTCACGGACATATTGCCAGGCCCTGCCGAGGCGCGAGTACTGCAGGCGGTAGCTGACAAAGATCGCCAGGAAAGCCATGACGAGGAAGGCATAGTAGTAGTGGATGTTGCCGCTCATTTCGATGCCGAAGAAGGAAGGCCTGTCAATACCGTAGATGCCTCCGGAGCCGCCGGTAATCTTCAGGTTCCTCGCGGTAATCCGGACGATTTCGCCGAACCCGAGCGTGACGATAGCCAGGTAGTCGCTCCTCAGGCGCAGCGTCGGCCCGCCGATAATCACCCCCGAAATTGCCGAGAAAAGAATCGCGAACGGGATGGTCAGCCAGAAGTTCATGCCGAAGGTCGAAGTCAGGATTGCCGTGGTATAGGCTCCGACCGCGAAGAATGCCGCATAACCGAGATCGAGCAGGCCGGCGTAGCCGACAACGATGTTCAAACCGAGGCAAACGACAACATAGAAAAACACGTCTGAGAAGGTGTTCAATATGTAATTATTGGCCACCACCGGCATGGCGATCACGATAAAGGCCAGGAACGCATAAATCCGGGTCATTTTTCTTTGGTTCTTTTCCAGCACGGCTACATCCTCTCAATCTCGGTCTGGCCCAGCAGACCGGTCGGTTTGAAAAGAAGCAGGAGGATCAGGATTGCAAAGGCAAACACGTCTTTCCATTCAGAACCGATAAAGGGCAGCTGGGTACCGAACGCCTCCAGCAGGCCAAGGATCAGGCCACCGAGAACGGCTCCTGGGATGCTGCCGATGCCACCGATGACGGCTGCGGTAAACGCCTTCAAACCGATCAGGAAACCCATGAAAAAGTGGATGCTGCCATAATAGACGCCGGCCATGACCCCGGCGGCACAGGCCAGTGCGGAACCGACGAAAAAGGTCAGGGCAATGATACTTTTGACGTTGATGCCCATCAGGCGGCAGGCGTCCTGGTCGATGGCAATCGCCCGCATCGCCTTACCGAGCATGGTCCTGCTGATAAAGAAATGTAGGATCGTCATCAGGATAGCCGTCGAGGAGACCAGGATGATTTGCGTGTAGGTGATAAAAACATTGCCGAATTCTAGGCCATCATAGCCGAGATCGACCGGGAAGGCCTTGTACTCGCCACTCGTCGACGCCATGACGGAGTTGTAAAGCACCATGGAGACGGCCAGGGCAGTGATCAAAATCGACAGCCGCGGTGCACTCAGCATCGGCACATACGCGACACGTTGGATGAACACGCCGAGCAGGCCCACCAGGATCATACTGATGACCATCGCCACGAGAATCCCGGCCCAACCGGCACCCAGGAACGGGCTGAGCAGACCGAGCAGGATCAGGCCAAGAAAGGAGCCGACCATGTAAATATCACCATGGGCAAAATTGAGCAGTTTGATTATCCCGTAAACCATCGAATAGCCCAGCGCGACCAGGCTGTAGAAAGATCCGAGGATCAGACCATTGACGAGTTGTTGAAAGACAATATCCAGTGTTGACACTACTGTGATCCCTTCTTAGGACTCATCGATCGGGCAGAGTCGCAATTGGCCGTCGCTGTATTTCTGATTTATCAAAACGACGACCCGATAAAATACGCAACACGGCTATGGTTTTGGGAAGGTACAGGCAGTTGGTACTAACAGGCTGCTACACCCTGCTGCGGCACTAAGCCGCAGCAGGGTTGTTACTGACGAAAAAATCTTACTTGTTAAGCGTCCACTTCTGACCGTCGACCTTGAGGACGACGAAGTTGCTGCGGGCGAGGGTCAGCTTGTCGGTGAAGGAAACCGGGCCGGCAATCCCTTCGAAGCCGTCAGTGGCTTTCAGGGCCTTGGCAACAGCAGCCTTGTCAAAGGAACCGGCACGTTTGACGGCGTCAGCATAAAGCATCATGCCATCATAGGAGAGCGTGGAGTAAGGCCCCGGATCGACGCCATACTTCTTTTTGAAGTTCATGGCAAAGTCCTTGGCGGCTGGCAGGTAATCGACGATCGGGTTGGAGAAGCAGTACACGCCTTCAGCGGCCCGTCCGGCAATTTCGATCAGCTTCGGCGAGTTGGAGCCGTCGCCAATGGCAATTGTACCGCGATATCCTGCCTGGCGAAGCTGCTTGATCAGCAGTGCACCTTCTGCGTAGTAGGCCGTCCAGAAGATCGCATCTGGGTTCTTCGATTTCAGCGTCGTGACGAGAGAGGAGAAGTCCTGCTCCCCCTTGTTGACCACCTCGTAGGCAACAACCTGGTTGCCTTTCTCTTCCCACTTGGCCCTGGAGATCTTGGCGAGGTCTTCGGAATAAGCTTCACCCATGTGGACAACAGCGATACTCTTCACGCCGAGGGACTCGAAAAGTGCGACAGCGGTGTCAGCCTGGGCATCGCCGGTGGAGTTAATCATGAAACCGATGCCCGGGTTGGCGCCGACCAGCGCGGTGGAATTGGATGCGGTGATCACGAAAGGAACCTTGGCTTCGCCGTACAGGGCGAGAGTCGGCAGGGTTGCGCTGGAACAGTACCCGCCGACGACACCGACAACGCCTTCGGAAATCAGTTTACTGGCAGCGGCGACAGCCTGCTGCGGGTCACAGGCATCATCACCGGTGGTGGTGACGATCTGCTTGCCAAGCAAGCCTCCGGCTGCATTGATTTCGTCAACCGCGAGTTTGATGGCGCTTTCCATATCCTTGCCATCGGTCGCGGTGCCACCCGTGGTGGGGATCATGATGCCGACTTTGACCTCATCAGCAGCGAATCCCGTACCTGCAGCCAACACCGTGGCCAGACAGAAAGAAACCATGACTACAAAGAATTTCTTCAACATGCTCATCTCCTTTTTTCGTTGGGTTAATGAAATCAACACACTACATTATCAAACATTGTTACACGTAAATTCATCGTTGCAACTGTAATCC
>JBFLJZ010000309.1:0-5565 GCA_040882925.1 Desulfuromonadales bacterium | reverse complement strand
TTGGCCCGCAGGGAGAGATGCTGGAAAAGGAGATGGCTGCATATCTTGGCGTCAAGCACGCCATTGGGGTCGCTTCCGGAACCGATGCATTGCATCTTGCATTGAAGGCCGCCGGCCTCGGCGAGGGTGATGAAATCATTACCACGCCATTTACTTTCATCGCCACAGCCGAGGCGATTGCTTACGTTGGCAGTACCCCGGTTTTTGTCGATATTGATCCCGGCACCTTCAATCTCGACGTGCAGCAGGTGATGGACGCCATTACCGCAAAGACCAGGGCAATTCTGCCGGTCCATCTATTCGGTCAGCCGGCTGACCTGACTCCTCTGAAACAGCTCTGCGAGGAGCATGGACTGCTGCTAATCGAGGATTGCGCCCAGTCCTGCGGGGCTGCCTATCAGGGCAAGATGACCGGCGCCTGGGGGGACCTCGGGTGCTTTTCATTTTTCCCGAGCAAGAATCTGGGCTGCTATGGTGACGGCGGCATGGTCGTGACCGATGATGATCGACTGGCAGAGGAAATTCGTGTCCTGCGCAATCACGGCAGTCGCGAACGCTACCACTACCATGTGATCGGCATGAACAGTCGGCTGGACGAACTGCAGGCGGCCATATTGAGGGTCAAGCTTAGGCACCTGGGCCGCTTCAACCAACTGCGCCGGGACAACGCCCATCATTACTCACGGTTGCTGGCAGCCCTGGATCTGGAAACGCCTTACGAGGACGGCAAAGGTCGGCACGTATACCATCAATACACGGTGTTGACGGAACAGAGAGAAGCGGTACAGTCGTCGCTGGCAGACGCAGGGATCGCTTCGGGAATCTATTACCCGGTTCCCCTGCACCGGCAGGAAGTTTTTGCCCGTCAATTCAGCGGGGTTACCCTGCCGGTCTGCGAGAGGATCGCCGACCGGGTCCTGTCTCTGCCCATCTACCCGGAACTGAGCGGTGAACAGATCGAGCGGATTGTCGCAGTGATCGCTGCTGCCGAAAAGGCAAATCCCTGAGCGTAGGAACCCTTTCGCCGCAGATGATCGTGACCGGAAAACCTGCGTCGGATGCGCGGTGCGGGATTGCAATGAGCACTCAAGGAGCTTAAGCCCAGGCCGCTGCTCAGAACACGATCTGGTAGACATCGTTGAATGTCCTGACGAAATGGACCTCCAGCCCCTCTTTCAGGTAATCCGGCAGTTCTTCGTAGTCCTTGCGGTTGTCTTCCGGGAAAACCAGTATTTTCAGACCGGAGCGGCGTGCTGCAATGGTCTTTTCCTTGATCCCGCCGATGGCCAGGACCCTGCCGGTCAGGGTCAGTTCCCCGGTCATGCCGAGTCGCTTTTTCACCGTCTTGCCGGTGATCATCGAGACCAGGGCGGCGGCCATGGTGATCCCCGCCGAAGGGCCGTCCTTCGGCGTCGCTCCGGCCGGCACATGCAGGTGGATGAAGTGCTGGTCGAAAAATTCCGGTTCGCCGCCAAAATCTGTAATGTGGGCCATGACATAGGAATAGGCGATTTCCGAACTTTCGATCATGATGTTGCCGAGCTGGCCGGTCTGCTTGAAGCCCTTGCTCTTGGCCAGCATGGCGGTCGCCTCGATCTGCAGGGTGGCGCCGCCGAGGCTGGTCCAGGCTAGACCGGTGACCACGCCGGGAACCCCCTCGAAAATCTCGTCGGCGGTAAAGACCGGTTTCTCGAGGTAGTCCTCGAGGTCGCTCTTGCCGATCGTCAATTTGTCCAAGCTGTCATTTTCGGCAAAATGCATGGCCGCGCGCCGCATGATTTTCCTGATCTGCTTTTCCAGGTTGCGGACTCCGGCTTCCCGGGCGTAGCCGTCTATAATCTGTCTCAGGGCGGCTTTCCTGATCGTCACCTGACCGCGAACCAGACCATGCTTGTCAAGCGCTTTGGGGATCAGGTAGCGCTTGGCGATTTCGAGCTTCTCCTCGAGGATATAACCCGAAAGGCGGATCATCTCCATGCGGTCGAGCAGGGGACGGGGGATCGTGTCCAACTGGTTGGCCGTCGCGATGAAGAGCACGTTGGAGAGATCGAAAGGCACATCGAGATAATGATCACGGAAGCTGCCGTTCTGTTCCGGGTCGAGCACTTCAAGCAACGCCGAGGCGGGGTCGCCCTGGAAGGACGCACCGATTTTGTCGACCTCATCAAGCATGATGACCGGGTTGGCTGTGCCGACGGTTTTCATCGCCTGGATGAATTTGCCCGGCATGGCGCCGATGTAGGTGCGGCGGTGCCCTTTGATTTCCGCCTCGTCACGCATGCCACCCAACGAAAAACGGAAAAACTCGCGCCCCAGGGCATCGGCAATGCTGTGGCCGACCGAGGTCTTGCCGACACCCGGCGGGCCGACCAGGCAGAGGATCGACCCGGAGATGTCGCCTTTCATACGGCCGACGGCGATGAACTCGAGAATCCGCTCTTTGACATCCTTGAGACCGTAATGGTCGCGGTCGAGGATGCGCCGCGCCCGGCCGATATTGTAGGAATCCTTGCTGAACAGGCCCCAGGGCAGGATTGTCAGCCAGTCGAGATAGTTGCGGCTGACATTGTACTCGGGTGATGACGGCTCGATCAGCTGCAGTTTTTCCAACTCGTCTTCAACGGCCCGTTCAGCTTCCTCGTTCAGTTCGAGTTTTTTCAGACGTTCGCGAAATTTCTCGATCTCCGTGGCTTTGCCTTCCTTCTCCAGCCCCAGCTCCTGCTTGATCGCCTTGAGTTGTTCGCGCAGAAAGAACTCGCGCTGCTGGGCGGAAATCTTCTCCTCGATCTGTTTGGAGATCTTGGTCTGCAGGCGTGATACTTCCAACTCTTTTTTCAGCAGCACCAGGACCTTGTCGATGCGTTTGCGGACATCGAAAGTGGCGAGGATGTCCTGCAGTTGCTGACCATCGGAGTTGGTCAGGTTGGCGGCAAAGTCGGCGAGACGGCCCGGGTCATCCAGGTTGGAACGGTTCAAAAAAAGCTTGATTTCTTCACTGTAGAGCGGGTTGATCTGGACCAGTTCCTTGAGCGTCGAGAGGATCGCCATCGAATAGGCGCGCAGTTCCGGGTTGACCGAAAGCTCGGTGGCGAAGTGGTATCGCACCCGCGCGTAGATCGTCAGACCGCGTTCCTCGATCGCTTCGATCTCGAAACGTTCCAGGCTGTTGACCAAAACATGTGCGGCGTCCTTTTCGTTATGCAGGACCTTGACGATTTTCGCTGCGACGCCGACCTGGTGCAGGTTCTCAATGCCGTCGTCTTCGTCAAGCTCCCTGACCATCACCAGGCCGATCGTCTGCGCCTGGTGCTCCATGGCCTGATGCATCGCCGCCACTTGCGCCTGACCATTGAGGACCAGTGGGATCATGATACCGGGGAATGCGGGACGCGGCCGCAGCGGTATGATCGGCAAGCCTGTCGGCAGGATATCCGAAGCCACCACCAGCCCCCCTTCGTTGGCGTGTTCCTCGATGATCTCGTTCATCTTATCCTGGTCGATTTCAAAATCGGACATCAGGTCGTCATATTCATTTTCACCAGTCATCAATAGAGCTCCTCATTGCAAAGACAAGTGCTCAGAAAAGCTAATCATTTCACGGCGTATTGTCAACCTCGTCGCGGCGAGTTAATGGCCATGACTGTTATCACGGGAATTTTCTTCTCCTTTGCCTGCTGGGCATCTTGTGAAATAATACCTACCACCTGACCCTGAAGGAGTACTGCCATATGTCCGACCGGCCCCAGAGGCTTTTTCTGATCGACGGCTCGAGCTATATCTATCGTGCCTATTACGCCATTCGACACCTGAGCAATTCGCAGGGGATGGCGACCAACGCCATTTACGGCTTTACCAACATGCTGCTCAAGGTGATCCGCGACCACAAGCCAGACCGGTTGGCGGTGATTTTTGACAGCAAGGGGCCGACCTTCCGTAAAGAGATCTATCCCGCATACAAGGCCAACCGTGCGGCAATGCCCGAAGACCTGGTTCCGCAGGTCCCCTATATCAAGAAGATCGTCGCGGCCTTCAACCTGCCGGGGCTTGAAATGCCTGGTTTCGAAGCGGACGACATCATTGCCACTCTGGCGAAACAATTTGCCGCCCGGGGCATGGAAATCACCGTGGTGACCGGCGACAAGGACCTGATGCAGATTGTCGACGATCATATTCACCTGCTCGACACGATGAAGGATAAGGTCTACGGCCCGGCCGAGGTCGCCGAGCGTTTTGGCGGCGCTGACAAGGTCGTCGAAGTCCAGGCCCTGTCAGGCGACAGCTCCGACAATATTCCCGGTGTGCCGGGAATCGGTGAGAAGACCGCAAAAATGCTGATCGACGAGTACGGTGATGTCGAAACTCTGCTCGCCAACCTTGATCAACTTAAAGGCAAACGTCGTGAGAACCTGGAGAACTTTGCCGACCAGGCCAGATTGTCCAGACAGCTGGTGTGCTTGTCTGATGATCTCGATCTGCAGATTGACGACCAGGCCCTTGCCTTGAGCGAACCGAATCGTGAAGTTTTGACCGAACTCTTCAGGGAGTGTGAATTTTACAAGCTGCTCCAGGAATTTGCCGTCGATACAAAAGATCGCGCAGAACAAGCCCGCTACCGGGCGGTGTTGACGGAACCGGATCTGAACGAGCTGGTCGCTGCGCTTGAAGATACCGAACGCTTCGCATTTGACACGGAGACCACCAGCCTGGATGCGATGCGTGCAGAACTGGTGGGCCTCTCGTTTGCCGTGACCGCGGGTGAGGCCTGGTACATCCCGGTCGGGCATCACTACCTTGGCGTGCCGGAGCAATTGCCGCTCGCAACGGTTCTCGAAGCGGTCAGGCCGCTGTTCGTCTCGCCCCGTCATCTGAAGATCGGGCAGAATCTGAAATACGATATCCTGGTTCTGGCTCGGGCCGGGGTCGAAGTCAGCGGCCCGATCTATGACACCATGCTGGCCAGCTACCTGGCCAATCCGGCCGCCCGGTCCCACGGCATGGACAACCTCGCCGCCGAGCTGCTCAACTACCAGACCATCAGCTACAGCGATGTCGCCGGCAGTGGCAAGAAGCAGGTCGGATTCGACGAGGTGGAAGTCGACAAAGCGACCACCTACGCTGCCGAGGATGCCGATATCACCTTGCGTCTTTACGAAACCCTTGTGCCGATGGTTACCGAGCAGCAGCAGGACAGCCTGTTCTACGATGTGGAGATGCCTCTGCTGCGGATCCTGGTCGGTATGGAGCGGGCCGGCATCCGCATCAATCCGGAGTTTTTGCGCGGGCTCTCCGCCGACATGGAGAAAAAGCTTGCCATCCTTGAAGCTGATATCCATCAACTGGCCGGCGAGTCTTTTAACATCGGTTCGCCAAAACAGCTCGGCGAGGTCTTGTTCGAGAAGCTGGGCCTGCCCAAAGGCAAGAAGACCAAGACCGGCTGGTCGACCGACGTCGAGGTTTTGAACAAACTTGCCGAGGAACATGATATTGCGGCGAAGATCCTCGATTATCGCTCGCTGGCCAAGCTGAAGGGGACATACACCGATGCACTACCGAAGCTGATCCACC
>JBFLJZ010000055.1:0-5206 GCA_040882925.1 Desulfuromonadales bacterium | reverse complement strand
GTGTCCTGCGCCTCGACCTTGGTGACCAGACCGATCTCGTTGCTGTCGAGACGGACCAGGCTGCCGACCGGGTAGGGCCCGAGCGACTCGATAAAGCTCGTGACGAAATCCGGATGCAGTGAAGAGCCGGCAACATCCTTCAACCGTGCAATCGCTTTCCTCGGTGTGAAGGGCCTTTGGTAAGAGCGCAGCGTGGTCATGGCGTCATAGGCATCAGCGATCGCCGTCATCTCGACCAGTGGTGAAACCGTCTCGCCGGCGACATCAGTCGGGTAGCCGGTGCGATCGTAGCGCAAATGGTGGCCATGAACGATCTGCATGACCTCGGCCGTCACGCCTTCCATTTCCTTGATGATTTCTGCCCCGAAGCCGGGGTGCTCCTTGATTTCTTCAAATTCGGCGTTGGTCAGTCTGCCGGGCTTGGTGATGATGTTGACATCAACGCGCAGCTTGCCCAGATCGTGCAGGAGACCACCGAGGCCAAGGGTCTTGAGCTGTTCTTCGGTCAGCTTGCAGGCACGACCAACGGCGAGGGCAAGGACCGAGACGTTGACCGAATGGGTAAAGGTGTAGTTGTCATAATCTTTCAGCATCGACAGGGCCAGCATGGCGTGAGGTTCCGTCATGGTCAGTTGGGCCATGTTTTTGACGACGGTTATGGCCTCTTCCGATGAAGGGATCTCGCCCATGCGGACATCCTGGAAGATCTGGTCGACAACCTTGAGAGCCTTGTGATAGACCTTGCGTGGCTGCTGTTCGTCGTCATCATCCGTCGCCGCGATCGCGCGAATTCTTTTGACGCCTTGTGAAACGAGTGCATCAACAAAATCCTGGCCTTTGTTGTCACCGTAGTGCAAGAGGTGCAAAAGGGACTGAATCTCGTCGGCAGAGAGACCGGCGGTGAATTCAAAACCGGCCAACTCGTGCGCTTCCAACAAGCCGACCAGCTCCGTGGCGGCCTGGAATTCCTGCATGATGAGGTGGTCTTCGACAAACAGAGTCCCTTCGAGCAAGCCGATTTTGATCATTTTTTTGTGCTGAAGCATCTCGAACAAGCCGTTCTGCAGGGTCTCCACCTGTTTCGTCGTCGCCGGATGGTCAACAGCGTAGAGGCGCAGTCCCTTGACGGCTGCCGTCAGTACCTGAACAAACTTCTTGATCTCGTCAGTATTCATGTGTCTGCCTTGTCCAGCTGCTTGAGCGCCTGGGCTGCAGCCCTGGCGACGTTGGCGTTGCGGTCATTGGTTGCACTGTCGAGTGCCTTGAGTGTGCTTTCGTCGGCAATATCACCGAGTGCGGCGGCCGCCGCTGTGCGCAGTTCATCGTTCAGCTGGCGGTGAATCAAGCGCTTTCTCTTTAAGATTTTCACCAGCTCCGGGGTGGCCTCGAGGGCGTGTATCTCACCCAGGGCCCGGATCGTGTCTTTTTTGAGGTCTATCTCCCGCTGGCTCCAGCCTTTCTTTTTTAACAGCATGAGCAGGGTCGGCACGGCTGCCGTTGCACGCATGGCACCCAGAGAAAGGATCGCCTGACGGCGTATCTCCTGGTCCTCTGCTACGGCGGTCTGCAGCAGGATCTTGATCGCACGCTTGCCGCCGATTTTGCTCAGCGCCCGAATCGTTTCACGGCGGACGCGGATATCATCGTGCTGGAGCAGCAGAGAGAGTTCGGCCAGTGAGTCCTGACTGCGTATTTCACCCATGATGACGACGGCATTGCGCACGACATACCATCGCTCATCGTTCAGGTAGTCGTAGATGGTCTTCAGGACCGCCGTGCCGCTCCGGACCAGAATTTCACTCAGGAGCTTGCGCTTGGCTGCCGATTCTTCATGACACAGCATCTGCATGATCCGGTTGGCCGTCTTGTCACCGAGATAGGCAAGTATCTGAACCAGCTTTCCTCTGCTTTTCTGGTCGGTGTCTTCGTCCTGGGCGTAAGCCGCCAGGTAGTCGATCATTTCATCGCTCGCCACTTGGCCCAGCGCGATCCTGGCAGATTGTTTGCGATCCTCGGAAGATTGTTTGGCCGTCGCTGTCCGGCAGAGTAACAGGTAAGCACGCAGGACGAGTGGCCGGCTCTCCTCGAAGATCTGCAGGCGCAGCAGCGGGATCAGCTTCTGCAGGGAGTGCTGGAAACGCGCATCGCTCTGCTCCTGCTCCAGCTTCGTCAGGAGGGACTCCAGGCCGATGCCATCGGCCTGCACTTGCGTTCCGTCGACTTCTCTTGCCTGTTCAAGAACGGCACCCGGGTCAAAATCCGGATCCTCAGGGAGCTCTTCGATCTCTTCCCGGCGTTTGAGGATTTCGTCCAGGTCGCGAAGATTGGTCCATATCGTGGTCAGGCGGGCCTTCTCGAGAATTGCCTGGATGCCGCCCTGCTGCCGGATGATCTGCGGGTCGAGCAGCAGGTAGTTGACGAAATAATGCAGATCGCTGCTGTTCAGGTCGGCCAGGAATGTCAGGTGCTGGATGCGGCGCGCGAAACAGAAACTGGAGAGTTGCGACAAGACCTGGTTGCCCTTGTCGACCGGGTTGTCATCGAACAGGAACCCCTCCTTGCGGACCACCAGCGACAGATGATTGCCTTCGGCAAGAATCGGTTTGAATCCACGCAGAGATTCCTCTGCGGTCGCCTTCAGGGCAGGGTGTCTGGGTGGATAGTACCTGATCGCCTTGATCTGTTTGACGACGCCGATCAGGGCTGTTGTGATCAGTTTATAAAGCTGGTTGGAGTTTTGCATTGTCCGGTTCTGTCAACTCCTGCTTGATGCTGCCGGGTGATCGGCAAAATCTGACAGTATTCTAGATGATTTTCCAGGGTTTGACCAGCCCTGACAAAAGCCTTGTGATATCCTTTGCCCCGGGTCGGACGTCAAGGCGATAGAGCCCTCTCGCGGCAAGTGCGTATTGCTTTGGCAAAGCCCGGCCGCATGTTATCATGATCACAACCGCTGGTATTAACGAGACCGGTCGACCGTTTAGCCATGGTCTCTGCCTGCCGAAGGGTTGCAGGAGACGTGATCGTCATGATTCTGGGCCTTACAGGAAGTATTGCTTCAGGCAAAAGCGCCGTCGCCGACTGCTTTGTCGAATGTGGTGCCATACTGGTCAGTGCGGACCAACTTGCCAGGGAAGTGGTCAACCCCGGAAGCCCGGCCCTGGCAAAGCTGGTGGAGCTTTTTGGCCTGGATATTTTGACTGCCGGCGGCAGCCTTGACCGTGAGGTTATGGCAGGAAAAGTCTTTGCCGACCCCGCAGCCCGGAGAAAGCTCGAATCGGTCACCCATCCCGCAATCGCCCACCTGGCCGAGTGCCGCCTGGCCGAGTTGCAGAAGGCTCTGCATGACCTGATCGTCTATGAAGCGCCGCTGCTCTTTGAGGTTGGGGCCGAAAGCCGTGTCGACGAGGTCCTGGTGCTAGTGATTGACCCCGCGGTTCAGTTGCAGCGGCTGATAGAGCGGGACATGTTGAGTGAAGCCGAGGCGAGGCAGCGGATCGTTGCCCAGTGGCCACAGGCTGACAAGGTCCAGAAAGCCGATTACGTTATCGACAACTCCGGGCCGTTGGCACAGACCCGGATGATGGTCGAAGCACTGTATGATTACCTGGTTCGCCGTGGCAGCCTTGACCTGTCGATCGCCTGAACAAATTGCGCGGTCTGGGCAAACATTGAGCCGCGGCACGGGTTCCCATCCAGAGTCAAGACATGCGGGACGTCAGGTCCGTAGAGGGTGTGAATCCTGACCATGCTGTTAAGCAGCCCCATCAACTCAAAGCTGCTCATGGCATCGACGGTTCGATCGTCTTCGCCGTTGAAGGCCATTACCGGACAGCTGATATCAGCCAATCGCCGTCTTAATGTTTTGATCAACAGGTTGATCTGGTGAATGCCGGCAACCGGTTTGCGGTCGTAATAACGGATCTGGAACTCCTCTCTGGTCTGCTTCAGATAGTAGGGCCTGAGCCACCTCACCCATCCGGCATAAGGTGCCAGCCTATGCCGGATGCGCAGGTAGGGAGAAAAAAGCACCAGGCCGCTGAAACGTTCGGTTGCAGCCAATGCCAGTAGCAGCAGACTGCCGGTACTCATGCCCATGCCGAAAACGGAGCTGAACTCCTCGCTGAGAATCCGGAAGCCCTGTTCAACGCTGCCCAACCATTCCTGCCACCGGCGACCGGCAAGGTCCTCCGGGGTGGTGCCGTGACCCGGCAGGCGAACCGACAGGCTGGCTATGCCGGCGTCAGCGAGAAAGTCGGCAAGGGGACGCATCTCCCATGGCGTGCCGGTAAAACCGTGCACCAGAAGGGCTGCGGTTGTCGCCTGCGGCGGGCAGAGCATGAAAGGCAGGTTGCCCGGATCCGTAACGCCCGACTCCCGCGAGTCGCTGCGCAAAACGCAGCATTCAGGGTGAGTGTCCGAACAATCATAATTGTTTGTCTGATCTGACATTTACTTTTTAAGTGTTTTGAATTATTGGGGAAATACTTATGGAAAGGATAGCACTTTGAGGAGGAGTGTCAATTTTAATGGTGACGCCTTGTTCGATTTTGCGGCGCGACATTTTGTATATTAAGTAGCAAAACCTTGAAAAACAGAATCGTCGGGGTTGCCCGGCAGCAACTTCATTTTCTTTGTAGCGACAAAGAAAACGAAGCAAAAGAAAGCTTGGCGCTGCGCTGGGCATGTTTGGTTCGATATCGCGGCAACCTCAATTCAGGTTCTTCTGAGCGACCAATAGCCTACACTTCCCCCGCAGGACCCGAGGCTCTTGTGAGCCTCTCCTTTCGTTGTAGATTGCAAAGGTTGTTATGTCTTTTACTTTTCCCTTGTAAGTCACGCAGCAAGGTCAGGCCCTTTGTCACAGGGCCGGATCCCCGTCACAGCAGTTTTTTGAAGTCACAGGAATCTGGCAAAAGAGATGCCCTCCGCAAGGAGAAAGGCATTTTTGCATACTTTTTTTGCCTGACAAAAGTATGGCGTCAGGCGGGACGAACCGCCGGTTCTGTCCTTGATTTTGAGCTTCGATCGTCTATCACATAACTGGGGGCACAATACTTCCAAGTATTGTGCCCTCAGACAAAAAAGGCCCCTGCAAAAAAGCAGGGGCCTCAACCTTTTGTGCAAAAATTTACTTGTGATAACCGAGCCGCGTCGAAAGTTCTTCGGCAGAGCTCGTGACCAGCGGAATCAGTTCACTCTTGAT
>JBFLJZ010000308.1:0-4781 GCA_040882925.1 Desulfuromonadales bacterium | reverse complement strand
TGACACAGGGGGCTATAAATGTGTCTCTGACAATTCTCAAAAGTTACCATCATTAAGAAACGAAAATGGCCTTTCCACTCAGGAGGGGCCATTCTAATGGAAAATAAATTAGTAGAACCTACGTAGTTTTGGTGTCCCCTAAGCTGTACCCTTTTCGCTTGACTACATGGTTTTGATGGGATATATAGTAGGCCCTCTTGCGAGAGGGAACCATTGGAAATTGCGGCAAGTTTATGATTTCTAAGGGAAAGGGGATTCGGGTTGTTTTTCGCTCATAACCCGAAGGTCGAGGTTCAAATCCTCCCCCCGCTACCCAATAAAATATACGGCCGCCGTCGGGCGGCCGGCTGGTTTTCGGCGGTGTAGCTCAGTTGGTTAGAGCATGCGGCTCATATCCGCAGTGTCCGGAGTTCGAATCTCTGCACCGCCACCAATCTGACAGAACCTCCTTCCAGCCCCGGAAGGGGGTTCTGCGTTTTCAGCTCGGCTGGTTGCCTTGTCATTGACGGCGGCAAGCCGGCCCAGTGGATTTTCATGTTCCTGCAGAACCGGTTGCACAAGGCTCTCCTTGAGTCAGGCATCATCCCGAGCGGCGGTCGTCTGCTGGTTGCCGTTTCTGGTGGTGCCGATTCGGTTGCCCTGCTGCATCTCCTGCATGGCCTTGCCGATGAACTGGCCTTGTCGCTGGAGGTCGCACACCTCGATCACGCCCTGCGCGAGGCAAGTACAGATGACGCACGCTTTGTCGAGCAACTTTGTCGCGACCTGGATCTCCCAGTGACGGTGTTTCGCCAGGATGTGCAGGAAATGGCCCGACAACGCAAGGGCAACCTGGAAGAAGTCGCCAGAGATGTGCGCAGGGAGTTTCTCGAAGCGACCGCAAAGGAACGAAGTTGCGACCTGATCGTGCTCGGCCACCATGCCGGAGACCAGGCTGAAACCTTCCTGATGCGCCTGATGCGTGGTGCCGGTACCGCGGGCCTGGCGGGCATGCGCCAGTTTGACGGCCGCGTGGTGCGTCCGTTGCTGTCCTTTCACCACGAAGAATTGGTGAGCTACCTCGAAAACGGCGGCTTTGCCTGGCGTGAAGACGAAAGCAATCGGGACTTTTCCTTGACGCGAAACCGTATCCGTCATCAGCTGCTGCCGCTGATGGCAAGCTTCAACCCGAACATCACCAGCCAGCTGGCCGGATTGTGCGAACAGCTGCAGCTGGATGAGGACTTCTGGTCGGCGCAGACCAGCCGGGTCCTGGCAGAACACGGCGAGAAAGTCAATGCAGGCTATTCGCTCCGGCGCGAGGCCCTGGCCAACCTGGCCCCATCACTGGCCGCCAGGATCGTCCGTACGGTGCTGCATGAAATCCGCGGCGACCTGCGCGGTCTCAGCTCAACCCATATCGGCGATGTTTTGCAGCTTGTCTGCGCTGGCCCGCCGCAAGGCGAGTTGCACCTGCCCGGGGCGTGGGTTGCCTGCCGGTACGACGAAATCCTGCTTTTCAAGCAGGCTCCAGAGGCCGTTGACTCTCTTGTGGTTGTTCTGCCCGGGGAGGGGACCTATCCGCTGCCTGACGGTCTTTCCTTGCAGTTGTCACTGTCCGAGCAGGCATCAGGAGAAGGTCGGTACGCCGTGGAATTCGATGCGACGGCCCTGCAGTTCCCCTTGAAGTTACGCAATTGTCTGGCGGGAGATCGTTTTCGACCTTCAGGGATGGACGGGACAAAAAAACTCCAGGATTTCTTCGTCGACCTCAAACTGGCCGTGGAAGTCCGCAAAAAAACACTTCTGTTGCTCGGCAATGAGAAAATTTTGTGGGTCGTCGGTTTACGCCGTTGTGAAGGCTGGCGGCCGGTCACCGGAAAACCGGTGCTGCGTGTTGAAGTCGTGCAAAATGCGTCATAAACGGCTTGTGATAAGCAACCCGGTATGGTAAAGTTTCCAGTGGTTTTGCTACGCCAAACACCGTATTTTTCTGGTGTTTTCAGATTTAGGAGGTCATGTGAACCAGTTTTATAAGAATTTAGCTCTCTGGCTGGTCATCTCTCTGGTGATGATCATGCTTTTCAATATGATGACCCAGCAGGGTCGCGAACTCAAACCGGTCCCTTATACGACCTTTCTGGCTGCTCTTGATGAGGGCGAGGTCGTTGACGTGACGATTAAGGGCTCAAACCTTGAAGGCACCTACGCAGACGGTTCTGCTTTCAAGACCTATGCCCCTGATGACCCCGACCTGATCAGCATGTTGCGCGAGCAGGGGGTCGCCATAGAAGCCGAGCCTGATGAAAGCAACAGCTTCTGGATGTCCGTACTGGTGTCCTGGGGCCCGATCCTTCTGCTGATCGCCGTCTGGATTTTCTTCATGCGCCAGATGCAGTCAGGTGGTGGCAAGGCCATGAGCTTCGGCAAGAGCCGCGCCAAACTGCTCAGCGAATCCCAGGCCAAGATCACATTCAATGATGTCGCCGGGATCGATGAAGCCAAGGATGAGCTCGAAGAGGTCGTCTCGTTTCTGAAAGATCCGAAAAAGTTTTCCCGGCTCGGCGGCAGGATACCGAAAGGCGTGCTGCTGGTCGGTCCGCCGGGAACGGGCAAGACCCTTCTGGGCCGGGCTATCGCCGGTGAGGCCGGCGTGCCTTTCTTCTCGATTTCGGGTTCCGACTTTGTTGAGATGTTTGTCGGTGTCGGTGCCAGCCGTGTGCGCGATCTGTTCGTTCAGGGCAAGAAGAATGCGCCTTGCATCATCTTTATCGATGAGATAGACGCTGTGGGTCGTCATCGTGGTGCCGGCATGGGCGGCGGCCACGACGAGCGCGAGCAGACCCTTAACCAGTTACTGGTTGAAATGGACGGTTTTGAGTCCAACGAGGGCGTTATCCTGATTGCTGCGACCAACCGTCCCGACGTGCTTGACCCTGCGTTGCTTCGTCCCGGTCGTTTCGACCGCCAGGTCGTGGTGCCGCGCCCCGATGTGCGTGGCCGATTGAAAATCCTCCAGGTCCATGCCCGCAAGGTGCCCCTTGGCAAAGACGTCGAACTCAATGTGATCGCCAAGGGAACACCGGGGTTTTCCGGAGCGGACCTGGAGAATCTGGTCAACGAAGCCGCCCTGCTTGCGGCACGCGCCAACAAAAATGAAGTGACACGCAACGATCTTGAGAAAGCCAAGGACAAGGTCATGATGGGGGCCGAGCGGCGCTCCATGGTAATCACCGAAGATGAAAAGAAAGTTACCGCCTATCACGAGGCCGGCCATGCCCTGGTAGCGATGTACATCCCGGGCTCAGACCCGGTGCACAAGGTTTCGATTATCCCGCGGGGCCGGGCTATGGGCGTCACCATGTACCTGCCTGAAGAAGAGAAGTATAACGAGACCAAGGCAGGTTTGAATATCAAGATATGCACCCTGCTTGGCGGCCGCGTCGCTGAAGAGCTGATCTTCGAAAGCGTCACCAGCGGCGCCTCGAATGATTTGGATCGTGCCACCGCAATCGCCCGCAAGATGGTTTGCGAGTGGGGGATGAGCGACAAGCTTGGGCCATTGTCATACGGTGAAAAGGAAGGTGAGGTCTTCCTCGGTCGAGACTATGGTCACGTCAAGAACTACAGCGAAGCCACCGCAATGGCGATTGATGATGAGATCCGTAAGATCGTCGAAGAATGCTACGAGCGTACGAGGGACATCCTTTCGCAGCATAAAGATGCCCTGATTACGGTCTCCGAAGCGTTGCTGGAACGTGAAAATATGGATGGCAGTGAAATCAGGGCCATGATATTCGGAACTGAAGAGACGCCTGAAGAGACGTCTGAAGAAGCGCCTGAAGACGTCACCTCTGACACCGGTGAAGAGACTGCGGTCGCAGAGGATACGGTTGCCCCGGGTGAAGGCCCCTGCGTAGACAAGGACTGATCCGGCATGTCCGGCGGTTTTGAACCCTCCGGGGTCGTATGGCATGGCCGAAACTGCTCGCTGGTGATGGACCGGCCTTACATCGCAGGTATTCTCAATGTAACCCCTGACTCCTTCTCTGATGGTGGGCGTTTCCTCGACCCGCAGCGAGCGGTCGTCCAGGGTTTCAGGATGTCTGCTGAAGGTGCTGACCTGATCGATATCGGCGGAGAGAGCACCCGGCCGGGTGCCGCGCAGATTTCGGAGCAGGAGGAGTTGGACCGGGTCATTCCGGTTGTCGAGAAGCTTCGCCGCGAAGTTGACCTGCCCTTGTCGATCGACACGTCGAAAAGCGTTGTCGCCTCGGAAGCCGTCTCTGCCGGGGCTGATTTCGTCAATGATGTCAGCGGACTGGCATTTGATGCCGGGATGGCCGGGGTGGTCGCTGATTCGGGAGCGGGACTGATTATCATGCATTCTCGCGGCAGACCAGAAGTCATGCAGCAGGATACGCACTACGATGACCTCTTCGCCGAGGTTGTCGCCAGCCTGAGCAAAAGTATTGCGGTCGCAGAATCGGCCGGCGTCGCCATGGACAGGATCGCGATTGATCCAGGGGTCGGTTTCGGCAAGGATGTCGCAGGCAACCTGGAGCTTTTGCGTCGGACGGCTGATCTGGTCGCATTGGGTCACCCGGTCATGCTGGGAACATCCCGTAAAAGTTTTATTGGCCGAGTGCTCGGCAAGGATGACCCTGCCGAGCGTCTCGTCGGAACCCTGGCCACTGTTGCCCTGGGTTACGCCTGGGGCGCGCGATTGTTCCGGGTGCATGATGTTGCTGCGGCGCGCGAGGCCGCATTGATGGCGCATGCAGTCTGCAAAGGTGCAGCAT
>JBFLJZ010000054.1:0-3626 GCA_040882925.1 Desulfuromonadales bacterium | reverse complement strand
TTCCTCGGCAACCTCTCGGCACTGCGTGACTGGGGGCACGCCAAAGATTATGTCGAAGCGCAGTGGCTGATTCTGCAACAGGATGAACCCGAAGATTTTGTAATTTCCACCGGTAAACAGTACTCGGTACGGCAGATGGTCGAGACCGCCGCCAAGGAACTCGGCATCACCTTGCGCTGGGAAGGTGAAGGCCAGGAGGAAATCGGCATCGTTGACAGCGTTGAAGAAGGCCGTGGCGTCAAGGATGCGGCGCTGACCCCGGGTCAGGTGATCGTGCGCGTCGACCCGCGCTATTTTCGCCCGGCAGAGGTCGAAACCTTGCTTGGCGACTCGACCAAGGCGAAACAGAAACTAGGCTGGGAGCCGCAGGTCACATTCGAAGAGCTGGTCAGCGAGATGGTCAGAGTCGACCTCGATAAGGCCAAATGTGACGAGATGGTCAAAGAGCACGGCTACCAGGTGTTCGATTACCATGAATAAACCCGGTATGTGGCGAGTGACGAGGGACGCGAAAGGCACAAGGGTGTTTATCATGGTAGATCACCGACCTCTTTGATCTCCCCGGTTTTCAAATTTGATCTGTGGCTGGATAGGGTTTTGGTTCAAGCATGGAAAAGAACAGCAAAATATTTATTGCCGGCGCGCAGGGGATGGTCGGTTCAGCAATCGTCAGGCGTCTGCTGGATGGTGGTTATACCAACCTGATAACTCCAGGCAGAAAACAACTTGACCTGCTTGATCAACAGGCGGTCACGGACTTTTTTTCTGCCGAATCCCCGGATTACGTTTTCATGGCGGCCGCCAAGGTTGGAGGCATTCATGCGAACTCGACATATCCTGCCGAATTCATTCATGAAAACCTGGTCATCCAGAGCAACGTGATTGAACAGGCGTATCGTCACCATGTCAAGCGATTGCTGTTTCTCGGCTCGTCGTGCATCTACCCAAAAAAAGCACCCCAGCCGATGTCCGAGGATGTCCTGCTGACCGGTCTGCTCGAGCCGACCAACGAAGCGTATGCGATCGCCAAGATTGCCGGGATCAAGTTGTGCGAGTCATACAACCGCCAGTACGGCACGCAGTTCGTGGCTGTTATGCCCAGCAACCTGTATGGCCCGGGAGACAATTTCCACCCGGAGAATTCACATGTGCTGCCAGCGCTGATTCGACGTTTCCACGAAGCCAAGATCGGACGGCAAGCCGAAGTTGCTGTCTGGGGCACAGGCACGCCGATGCGGGAGTTCCTTTACGTTGACGATATGGCCGACGGCTGCGTTTTTGTCATGGAGATGGACGACCAAACCCTTTCTGGCGAGCTGCTCAGCTATCCGAAACCTTGCTTTGTTAATCTCGGCGCCGGTAAGGACGTAACGATTCATGAGTTGGCGGAGACGATCAAGAATATCGTTGGCTTTGCAGGAGATATTGTCTTTGACCCATCGAAACCGGATGGCACAATGCGCAAACTCCTTGATGTTTCACGGATGAAGGCCCTTGGCTGGGAGAAAAAGGTCTCGGTACGGGACGGTATAGAAAAGACCTATGAATGGTTTCTGAAGCACCAGGCTTACTTTAGAGCGTAGTCGCTCGAAAATTATTTTATGGTTTGTGGTTAAAGTGTTGTTAATTGTCCGCGGTTCGCACTTCGCGACCCGCACTTCGAGGTTCCAATGATTGTTCCCGTAATCCTTTCCGGTGGTGCCGGAACCCGTTTGTGGCCATTGTCACGCGAGCTCTATCCGAAACAATTGTTGCCGCTGGTCGATGAGCACACGATGCTGCAGGATACCGCCTTGCGTTTGAACGGACTGGCCGATCGGCATGCACCATTGGTCGTCTGCAACGAGGCGCATCGTTTCATGGTCGCCGAACAGCTGCGCCAGGTCGGCCAGGAAGCAGCGGCGGTCATCCTTGAGCCGGTTGGCCGTAACACGGCTCCGGCCGTGGCGGTTGCAGCTTTGTGCGCAATGCAAGAGGGTCAGGACCATGTCTTGCTGGTCTTGCCGGCCGATCATGTGATAAGGGATGCAAAGGCACTTTGTGCGGCGATCAGCAACGGGCTCGGGGTTGTTGAAAACGGGGCTCTGCTGACATTCGGCATAGTGCCGACGGCACCGGAGACCGGTTATGGTTATATAAGACGTGGTGCGAAGTGCGAAGTGCGAAGAGCGAAACCGGATAACGAAATTTATGCTGTTCAGGAATTCGTCGAGAAGCCGGCCCTGGCGACTGCGGAAGATTACCTGAATTCCGGAGATTATTACTGGAACAGTGGCATGTTCATGTTCAAGGCATCAGCATACCTTGCGGAACTTGAAAAACATGCTCCTGAGATTCTCTCTGCTTGCCGTAAAGCCTGGCAAGGTCGAGTCGCTGACCTGGACTTCTCACGCCTCAATGCCGAAGAGTTTACGAACTGTCCGTCTGATTCCGTTGATTATGCGGTCATGGAAAAAACCGCCCGGGCTGTGGTCATTCCACTCGACGCCGGATGGAGCGATGTCGGTTCCTGGGCCGCACTCTTGGAGGTCGGGGAGACGGATGCCAATGGAAATGTAAAGTATGGTGACGTCATCGATGTGGACTGTACAGGTAGTTATTTCCACGGTGGTTCGCGTCTTTTAGCCGGAGTAGGGTTGCAGGACACCGTGGTTGTCGAGACCTCTGATGCGGTGCTGGTCGCGGCCAAAGACCGAGTTCAGGAGGTCAAGCAGGTCGTTGAGCATCTCAAGCAATCACAGCGTGGCGAGCGTCTGCTGCACCGGCGTGTCAACCGGCCGTGGGGCGCATATGAAGAGCTGGATGCGGGTGACAAGTTCCTGGTGAAAAGAATCACGGTCAATCCCGGGGCGAGCCTGTCCCTGCAACGTCACAGACACCGTGCCGAACATTGGGTCGTGGTTCATGGCACTGCTGATGTGACCTGTGAAAACGTTGTCCAGACCCTGGTCGCGAACCAATCCTTTTATATCCCCATCGGCCAGATACACCGGCTCAGCAATCCCGGCGAGGCGCTGCTGGAGATCATCGAGGTACAGACCGGCGACTTGTTGTCCGAGGATGATATCGAGCGTTTCGACGATGTTTACGGCCGATGAACAGAGGGACGCGGAACGAGTGACGAGTGACGCGAAAATCTAAACTCAATTTTGCAGGATTCTTGAAAAAATGACTGATATTACTATTGTCACTTTTGAATCTCGCGTACCGTGTTCCGCGTTCCGCCTTTCCGGGAGATGTTTATCATGAACATCTCCTGTTTCAAAGCATATGACATTCGCGGGCGGATTCCCGACCAATTGAACGAGGACGTCGCCTATCGTGTCGGTCGTGCCTATGTGCAGTTCCTGCGGCCGAAAGCAGTAGTCGTCGGTCAGGATGTGCGGCCGACCAGCCCGGCTTTGACCGCTGCCCTGACAAAAGGCTTGGCAGAGGGTGGTGCGGAAGTCCTTGACCTCGGCCTGTGCGGCACCGAGGAGGTCTATTTCGCCACTGCGCACGCCGGGGCCGACGGTGGCATTATGGTGACGGCGAGCCACAATCCTGCCAATTTCAATGGCATGAAGCTGGTGCGCGAGGAGAGCCGGCCGATCAGCGGCGACAGTGGTCTTGACGTGATCCGTCAT
>JBFLJZ010000307.1:0-10306 GCA_040882925.1 Desulfuromonadales bacterium | reverse complement strand
GTCGCAAGTTGACCGTGTCCTGAGGGCGAAGTTCAGCGTGCTGATTGACAGCATCTTCCAGCCAGAGGCATTATGCACAATGCACGGATTCATCCAGGTCCTAGAGAAGGAGCAGTTTGCTGCATGACTGCAGAACAGGTGGTCGGTCGTTTTGCCCCGAGCCCTACCGGCCCATTACATTTCGGCTCTCTGGTCGCCGCGGTCGGCAGTTATTGTCTGGCTCGACAGGCCGGCGGCCGGTGGCTGCTGCGCATGGAAGACCTGGATGCACCGAGGATTGTGCCCGGCGCTGCGGATGAGATCCTCTTCACCCTCGACAGGCTGGGGCTGCATTGGGATGGCGAGATCGTCTGGCAAAGCCGGCGCGTCGAGGCGTACCGGGCCGCAGTCGAGATGCTGCGCGACCAGGGTCAAGTCTTCGACTGTGCCTGTTCGCGTAAGGAGATTCTGCTGAGCGCACCACATCCGGGCGAAGAAGGTCCGGTCTACCCCGGAACCTGCCGCCCAGGACTTGCTGCTGGTCGCAAGCCGCGCGCGCTGCGCATCATCGTCCCCGATCGACAGATATGCTTCACCGACGGCGTGTTTGGCCCGATGCAGCAGGTCCTTACCGAAGCAGTCGGCGATTTTGTCCTGCGGCGAGCGGATGGCATGTATGCCTATCAGCTGGCCGTCGTGGTCGATGATGCTGCCAGCGGGATCAACCAGGTCGTCCGAGGCGCAGACCTGCTCTTGTCGACGCCGCGGCAGATCTTTCTGCATACCTGCCTGGGTCATCCCGTTCCGGAGTATATCCATCTGCCGCTGTTAACGGACCGGCATGGGGAAAAGATCAGCAAGCGTCACGGTGTGGTCAGATTTGATCCAATGGTCAATCCTTCGGCCCTGGTTGTGCGGGCCTTGGGTCTGCTCGGCCAAATCGTGCCAGAGGAGATCGACAATTCAGCACCGGCAGAGATCCTGGCATGGGCCTGCCGCAACCTTGACAGGAGGCGAATTCCGGTCAACCCTCAGGGCCTGGTGTGCGATGATTTACCCGTTTAATTGCGAAAAAATATGAAAACCCCATTGACAGGGGTATCAAAAGCCGGTAAATAGGTTTTATTGAAAGTGAGCAGTACCTGCCTGAGTTACCTGAACATACTAAAATTATTCCTTTCAGATAGTTTCCAACTTACTTTTAAGTACGGACTGACCCAAAAGATCTTTTGACATTCAGGAATTGACACGCGAAGGCCTTATGCCTGCTTCGCAATATAAACCTGCCAAAAAAATATCATTTCAAACAACCGTTAATCGGAGAAAAGGCCCTGAATCCTTAAATTGATTTGTGCAGTGCGCACGGCAACAGAGTGCTGTCGTGTGGTGTTCATGATCAATGCCTCGGATGAACCGCAAGGAGAACAGATGAATCTGAAGGAGTTGAAAGAAAAGAAGATTACCGACCTTTCGACGATCGCCAAGGAGCTTGGCGTCGAGGGGGCATCGGGAATGCGCAAGCAAGACCTGATTTTCGCCATTCTCAACACAACATCCGCCAAGAACGGCGCTATTTTCGGTGAAGGGGTCCTCGAGATCCTGCCGGATGGCTTTGGTTTTTTGCGGGCGCCTGATGCCAACTACCTGCCCGGGCCGGATGATATCTATGTTTCTCCTTCGCAGATCCGGCGCTTCAATCTGAAAACCGGTGACACCATCTCCGGCCAGATCCGGCCGCCGAAAGAGGGTGAGCGTTATTTCGCCCTGCTCAAGGTCGCCGAAGTCAATTTCGAAAGCCCGGCGGTGGCCCGCGACAAGACCCTGTTTGACAATCTGACGCCGCTGTATCCCGATCAGCGCCTGATTCTCGAGAGCGACCCTAAGAACCTGTCGACCCGTGTGATAGATCTGGCGGCTCCGGTCGGCAAGGGCCAGCGCGCCCTGATCGTTGCCCCGCCGCGGACCGGCAAAACGATCCTGTTGCAGAATATCGCCAATTCGATTACCGCCAATCACCCCGAAGTTTACCTGATCGTGCTGCTGATCGACGAGCGCCCTGAAGAGGTGACCGACATGCAGCGGACAGTCAATGGCGAGGTCATCTCCTCGACCTTTGACGAGCCGGCCACGCGGCACGTCCAGGTCGCCGAGATGGTCATCGAGAAAGCCAAGCGCCTGGTTGAACACAAGCGCGATGTGGTGATCCTGCTCGACTCGATTACCCGCCTGGCCCGTGCTTACAATACCGTGGTCCCGCCGTCGGGCAAGATCCTGTCCGGTGGCGTCGACTCCAACGCTCTGCACAAGCCGAAACGTTTCTTCGGTGCG
Organism: Desulfuromonadales bacterium; assembly: GCA_040882925.1. GTDB lineage: Bacteria > Desulfobacterota > Desulfuromonadia > Desulfuromonadales > BM103 > JAFDBW01. The sequence goes on along the minus strand of JBFLJZ010000307.1, from coordinate 7,999 downwards.
GCGCGCAATATCGAGGAGGGCGGCAGCCTGACGATTATTGCCACGGCCCTGATCGACACCGGCAGCAAGATGGACGAAGTGATCTTCGAGGAGTTCAAGGGCACCGGCAACATGGAACTGGTGCTCGACCGCAAACTGGTCGACAAGCGGACCTTCCCGGCGATCGACATCAACAAGTCCGGGACCCGCCGTGAAGAGTTGCTCACCGATGCGACCAGCCTGCAGCGCATCTGGCTGCTGCGCAAGGTGCTTTCGTCAATGAATGTGGTCGACAGCATGGAGTTCCTGCTCGACAAGCTCGGCGACGCGAAAACCAACCAGGAATTCCTTGACAGTATGAATCGTTAAAAGGTTGCAATTGCTTTTAAATAGTGGTATTCAAGCACTCTTTTAGGCCTTAGGGCAGACTTAATCCGCGACCTGTACACAGCCAGGTCAACAGGAGTTGAATCATGAAAGAAGGAATCCATCCAAAGTACGAACCCGCCACGGTCACCTGTCACTGTGGTAACAGCTTTGCGACCAAGTCGACCAAAGGAGGCGATATCTCCACGGAAATCTGCTCTGCCTGCCATCCGTTTTATACCGGCAAACAGAAGCTGATGGATACCGCCGGCCGGATCGAACGCTTCCGCAAGAGATACGAAAAGAAAGAGTAGAGCCCTGGGGGCGGTTCTGCTGGACCGTCCTTTTTTTGATACCGGTTTTCCCGGTTCCATACCTCGGAAAAATCTCCCGCGTCCCGTTCCGGGACACGGCCCGGTTCCCCGGACGACGCGGTCCCATTTGGAAAAACGTAGGCCATGCTCGTCCGACTTCTCACCTTTACTCCCGGTCCCGAACAGGTTGTCGCCGCAGCGGCGCGACTCTTTACCGCTGCCGGTCCAGGTTGCCTCGCTGCGCCTTGCCCTGAGGGTCCAATGAGCTGCGGCGCCATCGGCGAAGTCCGTGAAGAGTATGTCAAACTTTAACTTGCGCTGCAGAATGCCGAAGTCGCCATGTTGAACAAACTCGAAGAAGTTGTTGACCGGTTTCGCGAAGTCGAAGGGCTGTTGTCCGACCCGACCGTGGTCAATGATCAGAACCGGTACCGTGCCTTGACCAAGGAGCATGCCGAACTGGTCGATGTCGTCAGCAGTTACGACAAGTATTGCCAGATTCGGCAAGAGCTCTCCGGCAGCCAGGAATTGCTCAAAGACCCGGACCCGGATGTGCGCGAGATGGCTGGCGCCGAAGTCGCCGATCTGCAGGCGGAAAAAAACCAACTCGAGGCACGGCTCAAGCTCATGCTTCTGCCAAAAGATCCTAACGATTCGCGCAATGTGATCCTCGAGGTGCGGGCCGGGACCGGCGGCGACGAGGCCGCCCTGTTTGCCGGCGACCTGTTTCGCATGTACACTCGCTATGCCGAAAACCAGGGGTGGAAGGTTGAGCTCCTTAGCATCGCCGAGTCGGAAGCGGGAGGCTTCAAGGAAGTGATTGCCATGATCACCGGCAATGGCGCCTATTCACGATTCAAGTACGAAAGCGGTACACATCGCGTGCAGCGGGTCCCGGAAACCGAGGCCCAGGGCCGGATCCATACCTCGGCCTGTACGGTTGCCGTGCTGCCGGAAGCCGAAGATGTCGAGATTGACATCGACCCGTCGGATTTGCGTATCGACCTTTTCCGGGCTTCCGGCGCCGGCGGACAGCACGTCAATAAGACCGAATCGGCGGTGCGCATCACCCATCTCCCCACCGGTGTCGTGGTCTCCTGCCAGGATGAAAAATCGCAGCACAAAAACAAGGCCAAGGCGATGAAGGTCCTGCAGTCACGTCTGCTGGATGCCATGCAGGCAGAACAGCAGGCCAGGATGGCCGCTGACCGCAAAAGCCAGGTCGGCAGCGGTGATCGTTCCGAACGCATCAGGACCTACAATTTCCCGCAGGGGCGCTGCACGGACCATCGGGTCGGGTTGACGCTTTACAAGCTCGAAGCGATTATGCAGGGTGATCTGGACGAGGTCATTGACACCCTGACGACTCACTACCAGGCCGAACAGCTGGCCGGGCAGGATAACTGATGCAGATGGTGCGGCCTGGGACCGAGTGCTGGACCGTCCTGAAAATCCTCCAGTGGACGGCTGATTATTTTCGTAGCAAGGAGATCGAGTCGGCCCGATTGGACGCTGAGCTTCTGCTCTCGGCGACCCTCGACATGGACCGGGTGACCTTGTACGTCAATTTTGAACGCCCGCTCAATGCAGATGAACTGAGCCGTTATCGTGAGAAAGTGCAGCGCCGCGCCAGCCGCGAGCCGATCCAGTATATTCTGGGCGGAACGGAATTCTGGTCTTTGCCGTTCAATGTCAACCCTGCGGTCCTGATTCCGCGGGGAGACACTGAAGTGCTGGTCGAGGAAGCACTGCAAAAAATGGATGATCGCAGTCGTGTCCTGGATATCGGCACCGGCAGTGGCGCCATCGCCATTGCCCTGGCCCGTGAGATGCCGGCGCTCCATGTGACGGCCATCGATTGCAGCGCGGAAGCCCTCGAAGTTGCCCGGGGCAATGCGCGGCGCAACGGGGTTGAGGACCGTGTCGCCTGTCTCGCCGGAGATTTGCAAAGCCTGCCCTCGGGACCGTTTGACGCGATCGTCAGTAATCCGCCCTATATTCCGTCCCGGGACTGGCAGCAGTTGATGCCCGAGGTGCGGGATCATGAGCCGCGCCTGGCCCTCGACGGTGGCGATGACGGGCTGGAGGCCTACCGCCTGATCGCCGTACAGGCGCTCCAGATCCTGTCACCGGGTGGATGGCTGCTGGTCGAAGTTGGCATTGACCAGGCGACAGTCGTTAGCGCGCTTTTCAGGGCGGCCGGTCTGATCGATGTATCACAGCGCAATGATTATGCCGGTATCCCGAGAATAGTTATGGCAAGAAAGCAACTTCAAACGGTAAAATTCCAAGCTTAGAGGAAATTGCATTGGATAAACTGATTATACATGGTGGTCGCCGACTCGAAGGGGAAGTCTCGATCAGTGGCGCCAAGAACGCCGCCCTGCCGCTGCTCTTCGCCACTCTGCTGGGACCGGGACCGCACCGGATAGGTAACTTGCCGCGTCTGCGTGACATTACTACGGCAGAGCGGCTGCTAGCCGAACTCGGAGCTGACGTTGACAGCAGCAACGGTGCCCTGACAATTTCAACCGGACAGATCAACAGCATGGAAGCGCCCTATGACCTGGTGCGGACGATGCGTGCATCGGTCCTGGTCCTCGGCCCGCTGCTGGCCCGTTACGGGCGTGCCCGTGTCAGTCTCCCGGGAGGGTGCGCGATCGGGGCCCGGCCGATTAACCTGCACCTCAAAGGGCTGGAAGCGATGGGTGCGGAAATCCATCTTGATCACGGCTATGTCGAGGCGAGCGCGTCGCAACTCAAGGGGACACGAGTTCACTTTGACGTGCCGACGGTTGGTGGCACGGAGAACCTGATGATGGCGGCAAGTTTGGCCAAGGGCACGACGATGCTGGAAAATGCGGCCAGAGAACCGGAGATTGTTGACCTGGCCAATGCCTTGCTCGGTATGGGAGCGAAGATCGAGGGTGCAGGGACCGACACGATTATTATCGAAGGCGTCGACGAATTGAAGCCGATGGATTACCGGGTTATGCCGGACCGGATCGAAGCGGGCACTTTCCTTGTTGCAGCGGCCATGACCGGAGGACGGGTCGGGGTCAGGGACGGCCGGCCGGAACACCTGGACGCCTTGCTGAGCAAGCTCGAGGAAGTCGGTGCGTCGATCGAGGCCGGCGCGAGCACGCTCTGGGTCCAGGGCCCGGAAGAACTCAGGTCGGTGAACATCAAGACTCAACCGCACCCGGGCTTCCCGACTGACATGCAGGCTCAGTTCATGGCGATGATGACCCTCGGCAGAGGGACCAGCATGATTACCGAAGCCGTGTTCGAGAACCGCTTCATGCATGTCTGCGAGTTGCAGAGGATGGGCGCCGATATCTCGATCGAAGGTCACACCGCGACCGTTAAAGGAGTCGACAGCCTGCTGGGTGCCCCGGTCATGGCGACCGACTTGCGCGCCAGCGCCTGCCTGGTCCTCGCTGGGCTGGCGGCGGACAATACCACTGAGATCAGCCGTATCTATCATCTGGACCGCGGCTATGAGAGACTGGAAGAAAAATTCCGCGGATTGGGCGCGGATATCGAACGTGTACCATCATAAAAAATTAGTGACTGGGGACAGGGGACTGGTTAAACTGCCAAATTATCTGTCAACTTGGCAAGCCTCCAGCAGCCAGACTCCAGCCACGGACTTGTTATGAGCGACTATCTGACTTTCGCACTGCCCAAAGGGCGCATCATGCAGGACTCCATGGACCTGTTTGCCAGGATCGGCATTACCTGTGCGGAAATGGACGACCCCGGCCGTAAACTGGTCTTCGAGAATCACGATGACCAGCTGCGATTTATGGCTGTTCGCGCCCAGGATGTGCCGACCTATGTTGAACATGGCTGCGCCGATATCGGCGTGGTCGGCAAGGACACCCTGCTCGAGCAGGACCGGGACCTCTACGAGCTGCTCGACCTGCAGTTCGGTTATTGTCGCCTGGTTGTCGCCGAGCCGAAAGCTCTCCGCCAGGATGACGATCCGGCCGGCTGGTCGAATATCCGGGTGGCCACCAAGTATCCGAATGTTACGGAAAAATTCTTTGCCGCCAAGGGTGTCCAGGTCGAAGTCATCAAGCTCTACGGATCAATTGAACTGTCACCGCTGGTCGGCCTGGCTGAACGGATCGTCGATCTGGTGTCAACCGGGGGGACCATGCGCGAGAATGGCCTGGTGGAAGTGGAGACGATTGCCGAGGTGACCAGTCGGCTGATCGTCAACCGTGCCAGCCTCAAGACCAAGCACCGACGCATCTCCCGATTGATTGAAGACCTGGAGAAGGTCATTGAGGACGGTCCGCGGATTTCAGGCTAGGGGCGGGCGCAAGGGAGAAACCATGATGCGTTTCCTGCAATTTTCAGAACCCGGCTTTGCCGAGGCGTTTCGTACGATCAGCGAGCGTGGCGAAACGACCCCCGCCGGAATCTTGCAGACAGTCGAGGGGATTCTCGCCGATGTGCGCGAGCGCGGCGATGCAGCCCTGTGCGAATATACGGAACGTTTCGACCGGCTCAAGCTTGAGGCCGCGGCCCTTGAAGTCTCGAAAGCTGAAATTGAACAGGCGCTGGCAACAGTCGACCAGGACACCCTGGCGACATTGCAGCTGGCCGCTGAAAGGATTGCCACTTTCCATCGCCGGCAGAAGGAGGAGACCTGGATGACTGACGAAGAGCCCGATATCCGGATCGGCCAAATGGTCATCCCCCTGGATCGGGTTGGTATTTACGTGCCGGGCGGCAAGGCGGCATACCCCTCGTCAGTGCTGATGAATGCAGTCCCGGCCAAGGTGGCCGGAGTGGGTGAAATCATCATGGTGGTGCCGATGCCTGACGGCGTGGTCAACCCGTACGTTTTGGCCGCTGCCCATATCGCCGGTGTCGACCGGATTTTCAAGATCGGCGGCGCCCAGGCGGTTGCCGCCCTGGCATACGGCACGGCAAGCATACCCAAAGTTGACAAGATTACCGGACCGGGAAACATCTATGTCGCCACGGCCAAACGCCTGGTCTTCGGCACAGTCGATATCGACATGATCGCCGGCCCGAGTGAAATCCTGGTGATCAACGACGGCAGCGGAGACCCGGCACATATTGCTGCCGACCTGTTGTCCCAAGCCGAGCACGATGAGCTGGCTGCCTCGATTTTGATCACCACCGACGAAGCCTTTGGCCGGCAGGTGGCCGATGAACTTGAAAAGCAGCTTGCAGCGTTGTCACGCGCGGCCATCGCCCGCCAGTCGATTGACAACTACGGCGCGATCATCGTCGCCCGTGACCTCTTTGAAGCAGCAGAGTTCAGCAACCGGATCGCTCCGGAACATCTCGAACTAGCCGTCGCGGAACCTTTTGAGCTGCTGCCGCAGATCAGGCATGCCGGCGCGGTTTTTCTTGGTCACAATACACCGGAGGCCGCCGGTGATTATCTCGCCGGTCCGAACCATACTTTACCGACCGGTGGAACGGCACGGTTCTTTTCGCCGCTCGGCACCGAAGACTTCGTCAAGAAGTCAAGTCTGATCAGCTTCTCTAAACAGGGCTTGGCAAGGCTTGGTAAGAGCATCATCGAAATCGCCGAACTCGAAGGCCTGGAAGCTCATGCCAAATCGGTGGCAATCAGGCTGGATAATTGATCAATCACATTTGCATTCTGGAGGAGAAGATGGCACGGACTGCCACGATCAGCCGTACGACCAGGGAAACCGAGATCAATCTAACCCTCGACCTGGATGGTCGCGGTGTCCACGCGATAGAATCCGGTGTGCCCTTTCTCGACCATATGCTGACCCAGATCGCCCGCCACGGATTTTTCGATCTGCAGATCCGCGCCGAAGGAGACCTGGAAATCGACGCTCACCATACGGTTGAAGACCTCGGGATCTGCCTTGGTGACGCGTTCAAGCAGGCGCTTGGCGACAAGTCAGGGGTCCGCCGTTACGGCCGTGGCAGCATGCCGATGCACGAAGCGTTGGCCGCTGTGGTTCTCGATTTTTCCGGTCGGCCGTTCCTGGTCTATAACGTGCCCCTGCCGAAAGCCCAGGTCGGCAACTTCGAGCTGGAACTGGTCGAGGAATTCTTCACGGCGTTTTGTAACCATGCCGGGGCGAACCTGCACGTCAACCTGGCCTATGGTGACAACCTGCATCATATTGTCGAGGCGGTTTTCAAGGCGTTTGCCCGGGCCTTGGATGAAGCGACGCAGCTGGACCCCAGGGTCGAAGGTGTCCTTTCTTCCAAGGGGACACTGGAATAAAACTTGGAGAATAAAGAATCCAGTAGTCAGTAGCCAGTAGAGAGGAAGCATTCTGAATACTGGATACCGGATACTGGAGACACTGAAGAACAATGATCACCATCATCGATTATGAAATGGGCAACCTGCGCAGCGTCGAAAAAGCTTTTCAAAGGCTCGGTTTCGATGCCCGGGTGAGCAGCAATCCGGATTACCTGTTGGCGACGGACAAGATCGTTTTGCCAGGCGTCGGCGCATTCAAGGACTGCATCACCAACCTGCGGCAAGGTGGTTTCGTCGAGCCGTTACTGTGGCATGTCGAGACCGGCAAACCACTGCTTGGTATCTGCGTCGGTATGCAGATGCTGTTCGATGAAAGTGAAGAGTTCGGTCGCCATAAGGGGCTCGGCCTGATATCCGGCAAGGTGAACCGTTTCCCGGCAGGAATGGCAGAGGGTGGGGAACGCCTCAAGGTTCCTCATATGGGCTGGAATACGATCCAGATCAAACAGGCCGCACCGATCTTCAAGGGCACCGCGCAAGACAGCTATGTGTACTTCGTCCATTCCTACTATTGCGCCGCTGACAATCCGGCCGACGTTGCGGCGAGCTGCCGCTACGGTGATGTCGAGTTCAGCGCAGCAGTCTGGCGTGACAACCTCATGGCCACCCAGTTCCATCCGGAGAAGAGCCAGGATGTCGGCCTGAACATCTTCAAGAATTTCGGGGAACTTTAAACGTGCCTCGAAGGCACCAAGGCACCAAAGTTTGATAATATTTAGAGCCCCCTGCTTGTTAAAAATGACGGCTCTGCGACTCTGAAGATATAATGATTATTGATGTTTCGCTTTGTGTCTTGGAGTCTTTGTGGCTATGGAAGGTTTAAATGATTATTCTGCCCGCAATCGATTTGAAAGAAGGTCAATGTGTCCGTCTCGAACAGGGCTTGATGGACCGGGACACCGTCTACCATGACAACCCTGGTGAGCAGGCGCGCATCTGGCAGGAGCAGGGTGGTGAACTGCTGCACATTGTCGATCTCGATGGCGCTTTTGCCGGAGTGCCGAAAAACCGTGACGCGATCAAGGCGATCGTCGAGGCCATC
>JBFLJZ010000053.1:0-5158 GCA_040882925.1 Desulfuromonadales bacterium | reverse complement strand
CGCAAAATCATCGGTCTGGAAGGTTATGGGCTGGAAATTGTCGAGCGGGTGCCGATCGAGATCGAGGCCAACAAGAGTAACCTGAAATATCTCAAGGCCAAACAGGAAAAACTTGGCCATCTACTGGAAAATTTATAACTCCGAATCTTTTGTTTCGGACCTTCTCCCGGGAGATTGAAATGCCCAACATTATCGAAGGAAAATTGGATGCCAAGGGGCTGCGGGTCGGCTTGCTGGCCAGTCGTTTCAACAGTTTTGTCAGCGAACGGCTTGTTGAAGGGGCGATCGATGCGCTGTTGCGACACGGAGGAGAACAAGAGGATATCAGTGTCGTGCGTGTGCCCGGGGCCTACGAGATACCGCCGACCGCAAAACAGATGGCCGAATCCGGGCGTTATGACGCAATTGTCTGTCTCGGGGCGGTCATTCGTGGTGCGACGCCGCACTTCGAATATGTCAGTGCGGAAGTCTCCAAGGGGGTCGCCAGCGTTGCGATCGATTCGGGTATCCCGGTCACTTTTGGCGTGTTGACGACCGACACGATTGAGCAGGCAATTGAACGCGCCGGCAGCAAAGCCGGAAACAAGGGCTTTGACGCGGCAATGGCTGCCGTCGAGATGGCCAACCTCTACAAGGCACTCTAGCAGATAATGTCAAGAGGAATCAGGCGGCAGGGCAGGGAGATGGCCCTGAAAGTGCTATACAGTCTGGCGGACCACGAGGGTGGCTCTCTTGAAGCCGTGCTGACGGATTTCTGGCAGAATTTTCAGTTTCGCAATGATGTCCTCGGCGAGGTTGTTGAGGATGCATCAGCACTGCAAAGACCTGAAGTCAGGCATTTTGCCGAGATGCTGGTTTGCGGAGTCGCCGAAAACCTGGAAAAGATAGATCAGGAACTGAGCTCTTATTCGACTAATTGGGCATTGGACCGCATGGCACGAGTCGATCTGGCGATTCTCAGATTGGCGACATTCGAACTGATTTATGCCCCGGATGTCCCGCACAGCGTCGTACTCAACGAAGCGATAGAACTTGGCAAGCGGTTTGGGACAGAGGAAACGCCCGCTTTTGTCAACGGCGTTCTTGACCATATCGCGCAACAACATCGTCCCTCGACATCATGATTCAACCTGAGTGCGTCAAGCAGCCGGCCGATCTCCTGCAAGGTGAATCCGTTGTCGCTTTGTATTTTGCTGACCAGAAACCGCTGCACGGCCCTGCCGCGGTGCTTGACTGGCGCCTGGATGGCCAGTTGACCAGGATGCTGCTTGATGGGGAGATTCATGGCAAGGCCGGTGAGCACGTGCTGTTGCAAAGTAACGGCAAGGTCAAGGCTGACTGGGTCCTTTTCGTCGGCGGCGGCAAATGGCACGGGCTCTGCGAGGAAACCCATGCTGCCCTGGTCAAGCACATGTTGAAAGTCGCCCGGAAAGCCGGTTTCACCGATCTGTCCCTGGCGTTTTCTCAACATGATGAATTGGCTTTGCAAGACCTTGAACAGCAGATCAAAGATGCCCTCGAAGCGACTGGCAAAGGAATTGAAACGTGTCGTTATAGCTGCTCTACCGAAGTTGCCGTCTAGCCATTAACCGAGCGACTATGGCTCTACTAAAGAAAAGGTTGATCCTATGCAGAACATAAAAGTCGGATTGTTGGGTTTCGGCACGATTGGCACGGGTGTTGTTAAAATCATCCAGCAGAATCAGGAGGTTATGTCCTGTCGGCTTGGTGCCGGCATCGACCTGGTCCGCATCGCCGATCTCGATACGACCACGGATCGTGGCGTGAAATTACCGGCCGGCTTGTTGACGGACGACGCCCAGGCGCTGGTGGATGACCCCGAGGTTCAGGTCGTCATCGAACTAATCGGCGGCTATGAGCCGGCACGGACTTTTGTCCTGCAGGCGATTCGCAATGGCAAACATGTCGTCACCGCAAACAAGGCCCTGCTCGCCCTGCATGGGGATGAGATTTTCCGGGCGGCTGAAGAGGCGGGTGTCATTGTCATGTTTGAAGCTGCGGTCGGTGGTGGCATCCCGGTTATTTCTGCAATCAAGGAAAACCTCGGGGCCAACAACTTCTCGGCGATATACGGCATTCTCAATGGGACCTGCAACTATATCCTGACCAGAATGGAAGATGCCGGCGAAAGCTTTGCTGCTGTACTGGCAGATGCCCAGCAGCAGGGCTATGCCGAAGCAGACCCCACTTTTGACGTCGAGGGGGTCGACACAGCACATAAGCTGGCTTTACTGATCAGCCTATGCTTCGGCACAAATGTCGACTTCGATCAGGTCTATACCGAAGGCATCAGCAAGGTTACGGCCATGGATATCGAGTATGCCCGCGACTTTGGCTACAAGCTGAAGCTCCTGGCAATCGGCAAGCGTATCGGCGACGAGGTCGAAGCCCGCGTCCACCCGACCATGATCCCGGAAGACTATCCCCTGGCGGCGATCAATGGCGTTTATAACAGCGTCCGGCTGGTTGGTGACTTCTCCGGCCCGGTGATGCTTTCCGGGTTCGGTGCCGGAATGGATGCCACGGCGAGCGCGGTCATGGGTGATGTGCTGTCGATCGCCAGGGACCTGATCGTTGCGACCGGTTCGCGTTCAACGGCCCTGGGTTGTCCGCAGTCGAAGCTTGCATCTTTCAAGATCAAATCGATGGCAGAGATTTGTTCATCATACTATATGCGGTGCACGGTCAAGGATCAGCCAGGTGTTTTGTCGCAGATTTCCGGGATCCTGGGCAAGTACGACATCAGTATCGAATCGATGGTCCAGCCCCATCGGCATGAAGTCGGTGCCGTACCAATTGTTTTCGTCACTCACGAGGCGGAGGAAAGCAACGTTTCGGCGGCGCTGAACGAGATCGACAGACTGGATGTCGTGCAGCAGGAAACCCTGCTGATCCGCATTGAGAACCAGTTGGAGTAGAATTAGCTTCAGAATGGCAAAGGTGGCCGGTTGAGGCGCCCTGATGGGGCGCCTTTTTTGCTAGGAGAGTTGCCCGGTCTGCCGCAATGCTTCATAAAGCACAACACCCGCAGCGGTCGCAAGGTTCAAGCTGCGAACGAGCGGACTCTGGATCGGGATGCGGATTGCCCGTTCAGGGTTGTCAGCAAGCAGGGCCTCGGGAAGCCCGAGCGTCTCCTTGCCAAAGACGAGGAAATCACCAGGCTCGTAGTCTGCTTGAATATATGTTTTTGCAGCTTTCTTCGACGTATACCAGAAGCGGCCTTCAGGGTGTGCGTCCTGCAGTTCGCTGAGAGAGTCCCATCTGCGCATATCGACGGCCGACCAGTAATCCAGGCCCGCCCGCTTGAGGTGTTTGTCGTCGATCGAAAAGCCCAGTTTGCCAACCAGATGCAGTGTACTGCCTGTTGCGCCACACAGGCGGGCGATGTTCCCGGTGTTCGGCGGGATCTCCGGTTCAATCAGAACGATTTGGAAGGGCGGGAGATTATTCGACATCTTTTTCCATGTGCTTCCAACGTCGGTGGACCCAGAACCATTGACTGACATCTTCCCTGATGCCCTCTTCGATTTTCTTTGTCAACAGTGCGGTGCCGGCGACGATCCCTTCGTCCGATAAATCCTTTTCGAGGAAAAACATCGGCGACACCTTGGCGCGGTATGTGTTGTCTGGATTTCGGTATGAAAAGGCCGGTACAATCGGCACCTGGTTCTTCATCGCCAGCTGGGCGATAATCGGCGTGGTGTAGGCCGGTCGGCCGAAGAAGGGCACGCGAACCGCCTGGCGACGAGGCATGTGCTGATCCATCAGGATACCGACCGCGTGGTTGTTCTGCAGCGCCTTGAAGATTTTTCTCGCACCCTTGTGGGTATCGATGATGTAGGTGCCGGAAGCCTCGCGCATGCGTCGAAAATATCTATCAACAAGGGGATTTTTCATCGGTTTTGCGACCACGCCAAGCGGGATGCCGAGTGTCGGAAAGACGAAGTTGCCTGCCTCCCAGAAACCGACATGGCCGGTGAGAATAATACACCCACGCCCCAACTCCAGTGCTTCAAGAATGTGCTTGAGCCCTTCAATCGTAAAGAATTTTTCGATGTCGTCTTTGCCCTTGTACTTGTCGAGACGCAGCATTTCGATGAAGCCGTGGCCCATCTCGCGGTACACCTGTTTAACCAGTTCCTCTCTCTCCGCATCTGGCATTTCCGGGAATGCGTGGCGCAGGTTGTCGTCGGCTATTCTTGCGCGTCTCGGCACAAGGTGCCGTGCCAGGTTCCCCAGTTGCCGGCCGAGGGCCAGTGCGGCGTCGCGGGGTAGCATGTGGATGATCGATGCAATCGCAATGAAGGGGATGTATTCGAGCCAGTAACGCATGGTGCAGGGGCTTTCTTTGAAATTTGCGGCAGGATATCATGTTGCTGTTTGGCTGGCAAAAGAATACAAGCTTATGCCGTCCGGCGGGACGCGTGCCGCCGGTTCTGCTTTAAAAATTCAAATGCAAAGCAAGAGGGCAACAGATTGACCATCTGTTGCCCTCTCATTATTGATAAATATGCCGGGCTATTCTACGTGCTCGCCTTCAGCGCCTGATCTAGATCTTCGATAATATCCCGGGCGTCTTCGATACCAACCGAGACACGGATGTAATCCGGGCTGACGCCGGCAGCAACCTGCTCCTCTTCGGAAAGCTGCTGGTGCGTGGTGCTGCCCGGGTGAATTACCAGGGTCTTGGCATCACCGATGTTGGCCAGGTGGCTGCAGAGTTTCACGGAATCGATGAATTTGGCGCCGGCCTGTTTGCCGCCCTTGATGCCGAAACCGAGGATCGCTCCTTGTCCGGCAGGCAGGTAACGCTTGGCGCGCTCATGGTCCGGATGGCTTTCCAGACCGGGATAGTTGACCCATTCCACCGACGGATGGCCTTCGAGGAACTGTGCGACTTGCATGGCATTCTCACAGTGTCTCGGCATCCGCACGTGTAGGGTCTCGATGCCCTGCAAAATCTGGAATGCATTGAACGGCGAGATGCAGGGGCCCATGTCGCGTAGCAGGGTGAGGCGCATCTTGAGGATGTAGGCCAGTTCACCGAGGGCTTCGTGGTAGACCAGGCCGTGATAACTGGGATCCGGAGTCGTAAATTCCTCAAAACGTCCGCTCGACCAGTCGAACCTGCCGCTGT
>JBFLJZ010000306.1:0-2691 GCA_040882925.1 Desulfuromonadales bacterium | reverse complement strand
CAAGAATGTCGGTTACATGTTCCGTCGATACTGGCCACCAACCTCGTAGAGTGCAGAACTGATCTGACCGAGAGAGGCGACTTTGACTGCTTCCATCAGCTCGGCGAAAATATTGTCGCCATTCTCGGCGACTTGCTGCAGACGCTTGAGTGCCGCAGGTGCTTGTCCGGCATGTTCTGCCTGAAAGGCGCGCAGGTTGTTGATCTGGTGGCGTTTTTCCTCTTCCGTTGAGCGTGCCAGTTCGCCGGGGATCTCGTAACCATCTTCCTCTGTCTTCTGGTTCAGGTAGGTGTTAACGCCTATGATCGGCAGCTCGCCGGTGTGTTTCTTGTGTTCATAGAGCATCGATTCTTCCTGGACTTTGGTCCGTTGATAGAGGGTTTCCATTGCTCCGAGCACGCCGCCTCGTTGACTGATTTTCTCGAACTGTTCGAGAACCGCCTCTTCGACAAGGTCGGTCAGTTCTTCGATAATGAAAGCGCCCTGCATCGGGTTCTCGTTCTTTGTCAGTCCAAGCTCCTTGTTGATGATCATCTGGATCGCCATGGCCCGTCGCACCGATTCCTCGGTTGGGGTTGTGATCGCCTCGTCATAGGCATTGGTGTGAAGGGAGTTGCAGTTGTCATAGACGGCCATCAGCGCCTGCAGGGTCGTGCGGATATCATTGAAGTTCATCTCCTGGGCATGAAGCGAGCGGCCTGAGGTTTGGATGTGGTATTTGAGCATCTGGCTCTTCTTGTTTGCACCGTAACGGTCGCGCATGACCACCGACCAGATCCGCCTCGCCACCCGGCCGATCACTGTGTATTCCGGGTCAAGGCCATTGCTGAAGAAAAACGACAGGTTGCCGGCAAAGTCATCGATATGCATACCACGTGACAAATAGTATTCAACGAAAGTGAAGCCGTTGGAGAGGGTAAAGGCCAGTTGGCTGATCGGGTTGGCGCCTGCTTCGGCAATGTGGTAGCCGCTGATCGAAACGGAATAATAGTTGCGGATCTTCTGATCTATAAAATATTGCTGGATGTCGCCCATCATGCGCAGGGCGAACTCGGTAGTGAAGATACAGGTATTCTGCCCCTGGTCCTCCTTAAGGATGTCAGCCTGCACCGTGCCACGCACGGTTTGCAGGGTGCAACTCTGGATCTCAGTCCTTTCTTCTTCTGTCGGCTCACGATCGTGTTCGTTGCGAAACAGCTCCAACTGCTGACGGATGGCGGTGTTCATGAACATGGCTAGCAACATCGGCGCCGGGCCGTTGATCGTCAGCGAGACGGAGGTCATCGGGTCGCAGAGGTCGAAGCCGGCAAAGAGCTTGTCCATGTCGTTCTGGGTGCAGATCGACACACCACTCATGCCTACCTTGCCGTAAATATCAGGACGTTCATCCGGGTCTTCACCGTAAAGGGTCACGCTGTCAAAGGCGGTCGAAAGACGTTTGGCATTGTCGTCTTTGGTCAGGTAGTGGAAGCGGCGATTGGTCCGCTCCGGAGTCCCTTCACCAGCGAATTGGCGCTTCGGGTCTTCGGCGGTCCGCTTGAAGGGAAAGAGCCCGGCCGTATAAGGGAAAAAGCCAGGGGCATTCTCCTTCATACACCAGCGGATAATCTCACCGTAGTCGGCGAAGTCAGGAAGGCACACCTTGGGAATGCGCGTGCCGGAGAGGGTTGTCGTGGTCAGCTCGGTGCGAATCTCCTTGTCGCGCACCTTTGTGATCATGACCTCTTCCCGGTAAGCCTTTTTCAGCTCAGGCCATTTTTGTAATAATTTACGGTTTTCTTCGCTGAGCGCATTTTCGGATTGCTCCACCAGGGTCTCGAGTTCCGCGACCTGACAATCACATTTCTCGGACAACAACGCGCGGCTACCTGAAAGTTGGTAGAATTGCCGACCGATCTCGGTCTGTTCCTTGACCTTTTTGCCATAAGCCCTGGCCGTGTGGGTGATCTCTGCCAGGTAGCTGACCTGCTCAGGAGGGATGATCTGTTGGGCGATACTTTGCCCTTCACCTGCCACCAGTTGCGACTGCCAATCGAGCTTGCGTTTGTCGTTGAGTTTGTCGATCAACGCGCGGTAGAGGCGGTTGACACCGATATCATTGAACTGGCTGGCGATGGTGCCATAGACCGGCAACTCCTCGTCAGCAACACCGAAGAGATGACGGTTACGTCTGTATTGCTTGCGTACGTTACGCAGGGCATCTTCGGCGCCACGCTTCTCCATCTTGTTGAGGGCGATCAGATCAGCAAAGTCGAGCATGTCGATCTTCTCCAGTTGAGTCGGGGCCCCGAACTCGCTGGTCATCACGTAGAGCGACAAGTCGCAGACATCAATAATGCCTGCATCTCCCTGGCCGATACCGCTGGTCTCGACAATAATCAGGTCATAGTCGGCGGCCTTGAGGACGTCGAGTGCTTCGCGGATGGCCGCCGAAAGTTCGCTACGCGAATCGCGGGTGGCCAGCGAGCGCATGAAAACCCTGGGCGTGTCGATGGCATTCATGCGGATGCGGTCGCCTAGTAGTGCCCCTCCGGTTCTTCTGCGGGTCGGATCGACCGAAAGGATTGCCACGGTCTTATCATCAAAATCCCGCAGGAAGCGACGGACCAGTTCGTCAGTCAGGGAACTTTTACCCGCTCCACCGGTGCCTGTGATGCCAAGGACTGGTGTTTGTCCGGCAAGTTCACGAAT
>JBFLJZ010000305.1:0-4182 GCA_040882925.1 Desulfuromonadales bacterium | reverse complement strand
CTGAACATTAAAGATACCAGAGCAGCGCTAATGGAATCTGCGACAAAGCTGTTTCTCGCCAACGGTTTCGAGAACGTCAGCATTCGCCAGATCACCATGGCAAGCGGCAGTAATGTCGCCTCCGTCAACTATCACTTCAGTGACAAGACCGGCCTGTATCGTGAAGTGTTAGCAAACCTTCTGGACAGCATCACCAGGGAGAAGCTCGCCTTGCTCGAGAAACTCGACCGGCAGAAGCCTTCCGCACAGCTCGAGGAAATTTTAACCGCATATATCCGCAGCTTTTTTGATTCACATACCTGCTCGCCCGACAGTGACCGGCTGATGCAGACGATCTACCGGGAGATGGGCCCGGATGCTGTCACCGGTGATCTGGTCGCAACCCGGCTGATAGTACCGATCAATCGGGCATTCAAAGATTTGATCCTCAAAACCAGCCCGGGCCTGGGTGAAAAAAGGGCGTCTTTCTGCGTCAGCAGCATCACCGGGCAGGTTTTACATTTCATCCGGAGCAGAGATATTTTACGCAGCATGCACAGTCCGGAACAGCACCAGACTTTTATTGAAGATGTCATTGAACATATCACGCAGTTTTCCCTGCAGGGACTCGGGAGCAGTCAACATGCATAGAGCACTCAGTTTATTTTTTACGGCGACGTCACTGTTGATGGCAGTCAGCTATGCGGCAGCAGAAGAGAAGCAGGGGGCTGGTGGCCCGCCTCCCATGCTGGTAGCAACCGCTGAAGTGGTCTCCGGCAAAGCCGAACCGATGACCGACTTCGTCGGCACGGTCTATTTCTCACGTACGGCCAAGGTCGCGGCCGAGGTCGAAGGTGTGGTCAGGTCAGTACTCGTCGATGACGGCGAACCGGTCAAAAAGGCTGCTCGCCTGGTCGTCCTCGACGATGAGCTTCTGGCCACCGAGGTCGAGGGGACCCGGGCCACCTACGAGCAGAACGAGGTCGATGTCGCACAGGCCAAACGTGACTTCGAACGCATTGCCAACCTGTACAAAGAAGATTCGATCGCCGAGACCGAATATGAGACCTACCAGACCACCATGCGCCGCTTCGAGAAATTGAGCATTGTCCTCAAGGCCCGCCTGGACAAGCTCCTGCTCGAACAGAAGAAGAAGACGATCCGGGCGCCCTTCGACGGTGTGATCATCGAGACGCTTGTCGAAGCGGGTGAATGGGTTCCGGCCGGGGGCACGGTTGCGCTGGTTGCCGACAACCGGACCTATGAGATCCTCGTCGATATCCCCGCCAACCTGATCGGGTTCCTCGAAGCCGGGCGCAAGGTCCAGGTGCGGACCGACAGCCAGGTGCTTGACGCCGAGTACCTGACCATCATCCCGAAGGGGGATATCGCCACCAGGACTTTCAGCGCCAAGTTCAAAGTCAGGAGTGCGCCGACCCTGATCGAAGGAATGGAAGCGAGAGTCGAACTGCCGACCGCGGCCGCCATTGATGGACTGCTGGTGCCCCGTGACGCGGTGACCAAGAGCTTCGGCCAGGATGTCATTTTCACCGTGGTCGACGGCATGGCCAGAATGCACTCTGTGGAGGTTCTCGGCTACACGCGCGACCAGGTTGCCGTCAACGCCTCCGGATTGGAGGTCGGCCAGCAGGTGGTCATCAAGGGGAACGAGCGCATTCGCGATGGCCAGGCAATACGTTTTTGACCTTAAAGCTTACAAGTCGCACCCGCAAAAGACCAGAACTCAAAAGACGCGGCCCCAATAAAGGGCCAATCGAGAACTGACATGGATATCAT
Source organism: Desulfuromonadales bacterium (assembly GCA_040882925.1). Lineage (GTDB taxonomy): Bacteria > Desulfobacterota > Desulfuromonadia > Desulfuromonadales > BM103 > JAFDBW01. The sequence goes on along the minus strand of JBFLJZ010000305.1, from coordinate 2,406 downwards.
CCGCTTTTCAATTCTGAAACCGGTCACCGTTTTAGCCGGCATTATCATGGTGCTGATGTTCGGTATCATCAGCCTTAACCGGCTACCATATCAGCTCAGCCCGACAGTTATAGAACCGGAGATCCAGATCACCACAACCTGGCGCGGCGCCTCCCCCTACGAGGTCGAGCGGGAGATCATCGAGGAGCAAGAGGACACTCTCAAGGGGCTGCCCGACCTGATCGAAATGGAGAGTGAGTCGCGCAACAGCTTCGGCAGCGTCACACTGCGCTTCAAGGTCGGCACCAGCGTTGAGGAAGCTCTGCTGCGGGTCTCCAACAAGATCAACGAAGTCCCCGACTACCCGGATGGCGTTGACAACCCGGTGGTTAATGCTTCCGGCGCTACCGCCTCACCAGTCATCTGGATGATCCTCAAGACCGTGGAAGGCAACGAGCGCCCGATCCAGAGCTACAAGACCTTCTTCGAAGATGAAGTCCGTCAGCACATCGAGAGAGTCAAGGGCGTCTCCGATCTCTTTATCGGCAGCGGCACCGAGGAGGAGATGCACATCATCCTCACTGCTGAAAAGCTGGCTGTCTATGGACTGACCACCAATGATGTCATCGCCGCCATACAAGGCGAAAACATCAACGTCTCGGCAGGCACCCTCGGCGTCGGCCGCCGAGACTTTCGCATCCGCACCACTGGAGAGTTCAACTCTGCCGAAGACATTGCCCAGGTGGTGCTGCGCTCCACCGGTCAACAACGCGTGAAACTCGGCGACCTGGCCGAGATCAAACCAGGCTTCGAGAAACAAAATTCCATCGTGCTCCAGAACGGCGTCCCCGGCATTGCCATCGGTGTCCGCCCTGAAGCCGGCACTAATATTCTGGAGATGACCAACCTGACCGAGGAGAAGTACTTATGGCTCAATGAAGACAAACTGAAGCAGAAGGGCCTTTACCTCGACTGGGTTTACGATCAGCGTTTCTACATCAACGGCGCCATCGACCAGATCAAGCAGAACATCCTCTACGGTGGTCTGCTGGCGATCTGCGTGCTGTTGTTGTTTCTGCGCAGCCTGCGCGCCACCATTGTCGTCGCCACGGCAATTCCGATCAGTGTCGTCGGGACCTTCATTTTCCTTGACCTGCTCGGCCGCAATCTCAACGTCGTCTCTTTGGCAGGGATTGCTTTCGCTGTTGGCATGTTGGTCGACAACGCGATCGTCGTCATCGAAAACATTGACCGGCATCGACTGATGGGCAAGAACGCTTTCGATGCGGCTCTTGAAGGCACCAAGGAGGTCTGGGGCGCGGTTCTGGCTTCCACAATCACCACGGTCGCTGTTTTTCTACCGGTCGTCTTTATTCAGGAGGAAGCCGGTCAACTGTTCCGTGATATCGCCATTGCGGTAGTCGCCGCGGTTTCTTTAAGCCTGTTCGTGTCGGTCTCGGTGATTCCGATGTTTTCGAACAAGCTTTTTGCCGCGAAAAAATTAGGCACCAAAAAGAGCCTGCCATTCCTTGACAATTTGGGCCAACGGCTTTCCAGCGGATTGATGGCGCTGGTCACACTGGCAATCCACAGCTGGATGACCCGTCTGGCGACTTTGACTCTGCTCATCGGTTTCGCAATTGCTTCTGTCTATTTTTTGACACCGAAGATGGAGTATTTGCCACAGGGGAATCGTAACCTGGTTCTCAACATTCTGGTGCCACCACCGGGGCTGTCGACCGCCGAGCGAGTCGATATCGGTGAACGCTTCCACGAGATGGCCGCACCACACATCGGAGCCGACATCGACGACATACCGGCGATCAAGAATATGTTTTACGTCGGAGCTGACAGACTCATGATTGCCGGTGCGATCAGTGAACACTTTGATCGTGCTGGCGAACTGCTGCCCTTTTTCACCCGCCTGATCTACAGCATCCCCGGCATGTACGGCGTCAGCCTGCAGCCGGGTGTGTTTGAAAGTGGCCTTGGCGAAGGCCGTGCAATCAAGCTGAACGTCACCGGTAGCGACCTGAACCGCATCGTCGCTGCTTCAGGCACTATGTTTGGCATGATCCGGAGTAAAATTGAGAATAGCCAGGTCCGTCCGGTGCCGTCGATCGAGCTGACCTACCCCGAGGTACGCATTATTCCCGACCGCGATCGACTCAGAGCCAACGGCATGAGTACCCGTGACCTGGGCACAGCCCTCGATGTATTGATGGATGGCCGTGTCGTCGGTGACTTCAAGCAGGAAGGCAAAAAGAAAATCGACCTTATTCTGAAAGCCTCCGACCAGGAGACCCTGACTCCCCAAGACCTCTTTCAAGCGACTCTCGCAACGTCCAGTGGCAAACTGGTACCGGTCTCCTCCCTCGCTTCGCTACAGGAAACCACCGGCATGGCACAGATCCGCCACCTGGAGCG
>JBFLJZ010000304.1:0-4526 GCA_040882925.1 Desulfuromonadales bacterium | reverse complement strand
GGATAACCGTGCAGCGGCGGGATGTCTTTGCCATTCATCGCCCAGGCAATCAGCGATTCCTCTTCCATGGCCTTGGCGATTGGGACGCCACGGGAAATCACGACTTTTTTCGGGTCGCCACTGACATGGGTGTCTGCACCGTAATAACCGATGTATACGGCATCATCCTTGATGCCGGCGTATTCAAGGACATCGCGCAGCCGGGCGCCGGTCCAGGTCGCGCAGGAAATCGCTCCGACCCGCCACTGGTTGCCTTTTGCCGGAGGGTTGAATTCCGAGCGGCCGTTGCCGCCGCATTCGAGTTGAATTTGATAGGTGTGTGTCTTGAATTTCTTTTTCAGGTCATCGATCGAAAGAGTGACAGACTTTTTCGCTGATTCACCCTCGATCTTCAATGACCAGTTCGCCGCATCGACATTTATCGGCGGAATGCCGTTGTTGCGTACGAACATGGTCTTGTACGGGGTGACTTCGTCTACCAGGAAGTGGGGTGGTGGTTCGGCATTGAGCGGTTTGTTGTTGAGCACGATCATCTCGGGGATTTTCCCCTCGATTTTCATCGTTTCCTGGGCGTGCGCCATACCGACCAGCTGCATGCCCTCCGGCAGCAGTTCGCCGAAGGGTATTTGCGACCCGACCGCGGCAGCCATGGCAGCGACGCCGCTGGTGCGGATAAAAGAGCGCCTGGAAACGCCGGCATCAGTTGGCGGTTCTTGCGGCATGGCTTCCTGCTGTATTACACGACCTTTGTCATTCTCCATAATCCACCTCCCGTACAATTTGTGAGCCCGATTTCTTCTTATCTTGATATGATACATGATAATCAATTATTTGCAGTGCCAACGGCAAATTTTTTTAATCCGGTTTGAAGATTCAGCTTGGCCTGTCGCTTCGTTGCTTAGAACCATGCCTTGCCCGAAAATGGGTCGTCGCATGTCATAGCTAGGGCCATTTTTCCCGAACACTGAATATTGGTTTATCCGATCAGCTAAATCATCAAGACCTCGACATCACTGCCCGCCTCCAATTTCTCTGAGCCGACCGCAACCGGAAGCATGGCATTGGCGTCAGCGAGGCAGCGATTTTGTCCGGAGCCCTGCGATTTCGACACGGTGACCTGGTAGTGGTTCTCGTGCCACTCCAGGCGGCACCAAAGGAACGCCTGGCGATTGCCGCCTGCGGTGACGTCATGGGTCAGCTTTGCCCTGCGCTTGGCGGGCAAAAAGTCGATCTGTCCGGCCAGGCGCTTTAGGGCCGGTTTGGTGAATAACTCGAACGTCGCCGCAGTTGCTCCCGGATTGCCGGGCAGGCCAAAATACAGCCGGTGTCCCAGTCGACCGAACAGCAGGGGCTTGCCCGGTTTGATCGCGACCTTCCAGAAGATTTTTTTGAAATGCTGTTTTTCGAGTGCCTGCTGAAGCAGGTCTTTCTCACCAACCGATACGCCTCCGGTGGACATGATGATATCGGCCTCAAGAGCCTCATCAAAACATTGATTGAGCTTGTCGAGATCATCAGCAGTTTTGCGGACAGATGCAAGGCTGAAACCGCATTCCGTGAGGCGGCTCTTCAGGAAGTACAGGTTGGAGTTGACGATCTGTCCCGGTTCAGGCGCCTGGCCGAGTTCGACCAATTCATCGCCGGTTGAGATGACTGCAACCCGCGGGGGTGGAAAAACCTTGCAGCGCTCGATGCCTGCACTTGCCAGCAATGCGATAGTGCCGGCCTGCAAGGTTGTGCCCCTTTCAGCCAGAACGTCGCCATGACAAAACTCCTCTCCACGGTAACGCACATGCTGACCGGCTTTTGGCATTGTCGTCACGTGGACACGGTCGTTTTCTGCTAGGACATCTTCACTCGGGAGCACCGTGTCAGCACCATCAGGCAGGCTGGCACCTGTCGTGATAAGAACGGCTTGTCCGGGCAGGACTTTGCCGGGGAACGGGTGCCCCGCGTATGCACTGCCGATAATCGAGAAGTCCATTTCAGCTTTTCCAGCGGCACCGGCAATGGCAAAACCGTCCATTGCCGAATTGTTATGTCGCGGCATATCCCAGCGGGCAATGGCCGGTGCAGCCAGCACCAACCCGGCAGCATCAGACAGGGCCTTCTCGACCGGGGCCAGAGGTGAGACCGTCTCGAGAACCTTTTGCAAGGCCTCCGCGTAGCTAATCATCGTCAGCCTTTCTTGCCACAGCATCAGCATCCAGTGGAATCGTCCAGAGGCTGCGTTTGCGCAGGCAGACCTGCAATGCATCGCCGATCGCATAGCCCAGGTCGCGCATGGCACAGTTCGGCAGCTCGGCATTGACCGTCACATCAGTGTCGTTGATCCTGACGCAAAGCGTTTGGGTGCCGCCGAAAATAAGGACATCGACGATCGTGGCATGAAACAGGTTCTCCTGCAATTCCGGACCGATCGGCTTGTTCGGACGAATAATGACGACTTCCTCAGAACGGATGCCGGTTGCCAGCTTTTCGCCTGTTTCTGCACCGGTGTGTCCCGGAGCAATGAGGCTGATGCCGTCTTCGAGTCGCAAAGACCCATCCGGAAAAACCTCTTTGATAGTCAGGTCGAAGATGTTCTGGTTGCGCAGAAAACGTGCGACATCGAGTGTCGCCGGCCGGTAGTAAATATCGTCGCGAGGACCAACCTGGCGAACTCGTCCGTTGATCATCACGGCAATTTGCTCACCGAGCATGAACGCCTCTTCCTGATCATGCGTAACATGCAGAATGGTGACGCCTAGCTGATGGTTGATTTCGCGCAGCTTGACCTGTAACTGCCGCTTGATCGTGGCATCCAGTGCTGAGAAGGGTTCGTCGAGAAAGAGCAGTCTTGGCTCGGGCAGCAGAGCGCGGGCCATTGCCACGCGTTGTCTTTCGCCACCGGAAAGTGTGGTGACATCGGTGCGGTCAATAATGTCATGCATGTCCAACAGGTCGAGGAGATTGGCAAGCCGTGATTCGACCAATTTTTTTTCCAGCTGACGTCGCTTCGCACCGAACAGAATGTTATCGCGGACGCTGAGATGGGGAAAGAGAGTCAGGTCCTGGGGAAGGTAGGAGATATGACGTTGTTCCGGTGCGATGTCTGTCACATCCTTGCCGTCCAGCCAGACTCTGCCGCTATCCGGAGCGATTAAGCCCATGCATGTTTCAAGAAAAAGCGTCTTGCCGGAACCGGATGGACCGAGGATGGTCAGATAGGAGCTGCCGCGGAAGTCGAGGTCGATCGGCCCCAGGCAGAAATTCCCCCGCCGGGCGGTGAGCTGCTCGATCCTGATCATCGATTGCGCTCCAGGGCTGCACGCACAGCGAACAGGACGAGCAGCGAGATGCCGATCAGAATCACGACGAGAGTGACCGCCTGCGGCAGGTCCGCCATTGACATGGCCAGGTAGATGCTGCTTGGCAGGGTTGCCGTCTGTCCTTTGGCAGTGCCTGCGACCATGACGGTCGCCCCGAATTCGCCGATCGCCCTGGCCCAGGTCAGAATGATCGCGGCAAGGATACCGCGTCTTGCCAGAGGCAGCGTGACATGAATGAAACTGCCGAACGCGGTGCAGCCGAGCAGTCTTGCGACCTGCTCCTGTCGCGGGTTAACCTGCTCAAAGGTCGCCTTGAGCATACGTACGCTGATGGCGACGACGACCGTGAACTGGGCAAGAATGACGCCGCCTAGGGTAAACGGAAGGGTAAATCCTAAACCGGCAAGAAATTGGCCGAATGCCGTATTCCAGGACATCAGTATCAGAGTGCCGAGGGCGATGGGTGTCAGGACCATCGGCAGGTCGATAAAAGTGTCGACCAGGCGTTTGCCGGGGAAATCGAAGCGGGCCAGGGCGTAAGCGGATGGCATGGCAATGCAGACAGCGATGATGCTGCTGCAAGTTGCTGCCACCAGGCTGATGGCGATGGCCGAACGAATATTGGCCCGGGAGAGCTGTTCCAAGAAACCGGCAAGGTTGAAGAATGCTGACTGACTGCCGACCAGCAGAAGAAAATAACCGGCAAGAATGACCAGTGGTAGAAGCATCGCGGTTTTGAAAATGGTATCACTCTTCAGCATCACCAGCCCTCCGGAAGCTTGTAGATGCCGCCGATGCGCGCCCGGGGCGCATATTCGCGGGCAGCTTGCTCTGCTGTCAAATAACCCCATTTCCTGAAAATCGCCTGCCCCTCATCGGATTGCAAAAAATCCACAAACATTCCGGCGCCTTGCGGATTCCTGGCTTTTCGCAAGCGGGCGGCAGGAATATAGGCAAGCCTTGGCACCTGTTCAGGGGCCAGCTGGACCATCTCCATCATTACAGGGTTCCATGAAGCAAATTCACGCCAGCCGATCACAACATCGACGAGATTAAGCGGGATCATCGAAGCTGCCTTGGCACAGCTTTCCACCAGACCTTTCAGGTTCGGCCGCACAACACCCGCCAGGGAATTGAACTCGAGGATTTCGACAGCGTAAAGGCCGACGCAGACCCCGTCCGGGTCAGCAAGTCCGACCCTTAATCCTGGCCTGG
>JBFLJZ010000303.1:0-5518 GCA_040882925.1 Desulfuromonadales bacterium | reverse complement strand
GCGCTGGTTACCAGATTGTCGGTTTTGCCGATGGCGCCGATCTGGTGATCGTCAATACCTGTACCGTGACCGGTGCCACCGATGCCCAGTCGCGCAACCTGATTCGCCGCGCACGACGACAGAATGCCGCATGCCGGGTCATTGTGACCGGCTGCTATGCCCAGGTCGATCCGCAAGCCCTGCGCGACCTGCCCGGTGTAAGCCTGGTGATCGGCAACGAAGAAAAACGGCGCCTGCTCGAATTCCTGCAGCGGGATTGCCAGTCAAACCTGGTCGAAGTGTCCGACATCCGCCAGGCCGAATCGGTCTGTTTGCCGCCTTTGACATCCTTTGCCGGCCGCAGCCGTGCCTTTGTCCAGATCCAGAACGGTTGTGATGCGTTCTGCAGCTACTGCATCATTCCTTATGCGCGCGGTGCCAGCCGCTCCGCCCATGAGCATCAGATCCTGGAGCAGATCAACGGCTTGGTTGAGTCGGGCTTCCGGGAAGTCGTTCTGACCGGCATTCATATTGGCGGCTACGGCTCGGATTTAACGCCTGCCTCAACGTTGAACGACCTCATCAGGCGGATCGAAGCAGAGTCCGCCATCCAGCGCCTGCGTCTCGGCTCTATTGAACCGACTGAATTGACCGACGAGCTGCTCGACACAATGACCGCTTCGAGGATTGTCTGCCCGCACCTGCATATACCATTGCAGGCTGGCAACGACGCCGTTTTGCAACGCATGGGACGTACTTACAGGCGGGGTTTCTTCTCACGCTTGATCGAGACCGCCAGGGCGGCCTTGCCCGATGCCGCGATCTGTCTCGATGTGATCACTGGCTTCCCGGGAGAGACTGACCGGGAATTTAGCGATGCTTATGATTTCATCGCCGGCCTGCCGGTGACGAATTTACACGTCTTCCCCTACAGCAGACGCCCCGGAACGCCGGCCGCAGCCATGCGCAGCCAGGTCCCGGGCAATATCAGCAAGGCGAGGGCAGGGCAGCTCAGAGACTTGGCCGAACGCAAATATGCGAGTTTTGCCGAAGGTTTTGTCGGCCAGACGTTAGAAGTGATTGTTGAGACAGGCACCAGCAAAGGCCTGATGAAAGGAGTTTCGAGAAATTATCTGGACTTGCGTTTCCCCGGAGATCAAGCGTTGATCGGTCAGTGTGTCATGGCCAGGGCGGTCTCGCGGAATGATCGCACCCTGCTGGCTGAACCGGTTTAGGAATACCGGTACCGGCGTGACAAGAATAATCACATGAAAATAAACAAATAGCTTGCCTTTTTTAAATTGTTTATGATAGAAGGGCGCATCATAACAAGTTTGTGTATCTATTTCGTCGCTCAACAGACAGATTAAAGGTAGTCAGTTTGGAGAAACCACTCAGACAAGCTTTCGTTGAGTGGTTAATTATTTTACGGCAGACGAAAATACACAACAGAACACCTCCGAAACGGAGTGAAGGAGTTTCAAGATGGCTGAAGGTACAGTGAAATGGTTCAACGAAGCTAAGGGTTTTGGGTTCATCGAGCAGGACAACGGTCCTGACGTATTTGTTCACTTTTCCCAGATCCAGGGCGATGGTTTCAAGACTCTCGCCGAAAACGAGAGAGTCTCTTTCGATGTCACGGATGGCCAGAAAGGCCCCCAGGCATCGAACGTCGTTAAGCTTTAATCCATAGCATATCGACCAGTTTCGTAAGGGCGGCCTTTTTGGCCGCCCTTTTGTTTTTCAGCAATGCCGGTATCCTTACTCTACTTGCCAGGCCGGAGATAGCACATGCCTTTCGCCAGTCTACTCAAAAAACCGGTGCCCCAGCAGGGAGGAGGCTCCTCTGTGGGCAAGCTGGGCACCTTCCTCGGCGTATTCACACCGACGATCCTGACGATCCTCGGTGTCATCATGTATCTGCGCTTCGGTTGGGTGGTCGGACAGGTCGGTCTGGTCAAGGCTCTGCTGATCGTCCTGCTCGCCAACCTGATCACCCTGCTGACATCGCTCAGCCTCTCGGCAATTGCCACCAACAGCCATGTCGGTGTCGGCGGCGCCTACTATATGATTTCACGCAGTCTCGGACTCGAAATCGGTGGTGCAATCGGTTTCCCGCTGTACGTCTCCCAGGCCTTGTCGGTGACCCTTTATGCCTTCGGTCTGGCAGAATCACTCAAGTTCGTCTGGCCTGCCGTGCCCGTGTCATTTGCCGCGTGCGTGATTATTGTCGCTGTCGCGTTACTGTCGTTGCGTGGCGCAAGCTTTGCGTTGCGCGCCCAACTGCCGGTCATGGCATTGATTGCCCTGTCTTTGCTGGCGCTTGCATCCGGTGCGCTGACCGGCCCGGCAGTGCAAAGCTCGAGCGACATTGCAGGGACTTTTTCCCCGGTTGGTTTCTGGGTCGTCTTCGCCGTTTTTTTTCCTGCCGTGACCGGCATTATGGCCGGTCTGAGTATGTCAGGGGACCTGGCCGACCCGCGCCATTCGATTCCGCGCGGCAGCGTTGCCGCAACCCTTGTGGGTCTTGCCGTGTACCTGGTGGTTCCGGTCCTGCTCTCTGTGAGCGCCGATCCTGCCAGTCTCAACAGTGACCCGCTGATCTGGACCCGGATTGCCCTGCTCGGTCCATGGCTGATCCTCCCGGGACTCTGGGGTGCAATCTTCTCGTCTGCGGTAGGCTCCATGCTCGGAGCACCACGGACATTGCAGGCTTTGGCCAAGGACAGACTTGTGCCGCATCGGCTGGCCGGTCCGAAAGAGTCCGGAGCAGAGCCGAAGCTGGGCATGATCATCACGCTTGTGCTGAGTCTGGCCGCGGTATTTCTCGGCGATCTGAATACCGTTGCCACGGTTGCGACGATGTTTTTTCTCAGCGTCTACGGCACGGTCAATCTGGTCTCCGCCCTGGAGTATCTCTCCGGCAATCCCTCCTGGCGACCGACCCTGAATATCCACTGGTCCCTGAGTCTGCTTGGCGGTGTCGGCTGTTTCGGCGTGATGTTGCTGATCCATTGGCCTGCGACGCTGTTTGCCGTCACCGTTGAATTGGCAATCTGGCTATTTCTCAAGAGGCGCGTGCGCAAGGATGCCTGGGGTGATGTCTGGCGCGACCTTTACGAGGCGCTGATCTGCTGGACGCTGGTCAAGTTGAACAGGCGGCCGATGACGGCGCGCAACTGGCGCCCTCATGTGCTGGTCTTTGTCAGTAAGGTGGAGAAACGCCTCGATCTGGCGCGCTTCGGCGTCTGGTTCGCCGAGAATCGTGGCGTGGTATCGATTTGTGAACTCTACCAGGGCGACATCCTTGAACTGGATGTCGATGTCTTCGCGCGAGAGCAGGAAATCAACGCCGTCCTCAAATCACACGGCATTGTCGCCTTCGGCGAAGTCAATATCGTTCAGGATCTTGAACGCGGAGTCCTGGCTGTTGCACAGTCGAACGGCATCGCCGGGATGGCCAGCAATACGGTTCTGGTCGGCTGGCCGGACGACCCGACGCGTCTGGTGCGATTCCTGCGCGTTATCCAGCCGCTCAAACATCTCAACCAGAGCCTGATTATCGGCAAGACCAATCCCCTGGCGACGTTTCGCGAAGACCAGGTTCAGGATATTCATATCTGGTGGGGCGGCCTCAAGCGTAACGGCGACCTGATGTTGCTGCTGGCGTACCTGTTGACCCGTAATCCGGAATGGCGGCACGCCAGAATAAAGATCATGAGTATCGCCTCAAATGAACTGATGAAAGGTCAGACCGAGCGTTTCCTGGCCCAGCTGATCCCCGAGATCCGGATCGATGCGACTGTCGAAATGATCCTCAAGGATGAGGGCGACAGCGTCGTCGACATCATGCATCGTGAAAGTGCCGCAGCCGATGTGGTTCTGCTTGGCCTGGCGACCCCTAAGCAGGGGGATGAGGAAGCCTATGCGGAGCGCCTTGGTGAGTTGGCAGCGGGCTTCCAGAACTGTTTCTTCGTCCACAACGGCAGCCTGTTCCTGGGTGACCTGGTGACGCCTGAGCAGGTTGAATAGCTCGAGGCTGACTGAGTGCCCGAAGCTGCAACTTCGGCAACCGGAAAAGATTTGCAGACCGGGCGGCGGCCGCGTTGTTTATGCGACCGTGGCTGATTGTCCGCCGGTGACAGGATTATCCCACCTCGTTGTATGCCCTCTCGCGGAACTCAACCTGAAGGTCTTCTGCGACCCTGCGACACGCCTCGATATCTATGCCCGGTAAAGCCACCGCCGTGGCCGTGACCGATGGGATGTGTCGTCTTGCTTCGATCAGGAATTGCTTGATGGCCGGATAACCTTGCTCGCCATATTCTGACTGGCAGATATTTTGATAGGTCATCGCATCCGGCGCGTTGAGTGAAACACTGATTGCGTCGACCAGCCCGGCAAGTTCCGGCAGGATGTTGCGGTCATGCACCAGGTTCGCCTGACCATCGGTGTTGATCCGGACTTTGATGCCTTTCTGCTTCAGGGTGCCGGCAATCTGCTTGACCAGGTCCAGCCGCAGCAGGGGCTCGCCGTAACCGCAGAACACGACTTCATCGTAACCAGACGGATCATCGATCGCTTGCATGACTTCTGCAACAGTCGGTTCACGTTCCAGGCAAAGCTGGTGTCCTTTGACTGTGAAGTCCCTGAATTTTGCACAGAAGTTGCAGCTGTTGGTGCAACGGTTGGTGATGTTCAGATAAAGACTGTTGCGGATCACGTAGGCAATCCTGGTGCTCTGGTCGACTTCGCCGATACCGAACAGGCGCCAGGCATTGAGGCTGGTGATGCGGGCCACATCTTCGAGAGTCAAGCCCTTGATTTCAGCGAGCTTCTCGGCCGTCGAGCGGACGTAGGCCGGTTCACAGCGCTTGCCGCGCCAGTTTTGCGGCGCCAGGTAAGGGCAGTCGGTTTCCACCAGCATGATATCGACAGACAGCGCTTGCGCGATACTGCGCAAGTTCTCATTCTTCGGATAGGTCAAGGGACCGGCAAAAGAGATGTAAAAACCCATCTCTGCGCACTGGCGGGCCATTTTCAGGTCGCCGGAAAAACAGTGCAGGACGCCACCTGTCTCGCAGGCTTTCTCTTCCCGCATGATCCGCACGACATCGTCGTGAGCGTCGCGATCATGGATAATCAGCGGCTTGCCGGTGTCTTTGGCTAGCTGGATATGGCGTCGAAACGCTGCTTTCTGCTGATCGCGCGGCGAGCGGTCACGGTAGAAGTCGAGGCCCGTTTCGCCGACGGCGACGACCTTGTCCACCGATTCGATCATGCGTTCCAGTTCTGCCATGATCTGGTCATTGACTATGCTGGCATCGTGCGGGTGGATGCCGACGCTGGCGTAGACGTGTGGATAGCGAATCGCCAAATCGACGCTGGCACGGGAACTCTCCAGGTCGCAACCGACCGTCAGAATGTGTTCGACGCCCTGCGTTCTGGCGCGGGTCAGGACATCGTCGAGGTCTGTTTGATATGGCTTCGCATCGAGATGGGCATGGGAATCAACGAGGGTTGACTGTAAATTTTTCAT
>JBFLJZ010000052.1:0-5273 GCA_040882925.1 Desulfuromonadales bacterium | reverse complement strand
GCGAGGAGATGCGCTTGCGCGGCGAAGCGGTGATGGCTGCAGACATGGCCCGTGAGGCGGCGCCGCAGATGAGCGAAGAAAGCCTCTTCGAGTACCATCTCTATACCCTGCAGCGGCCCACCACCATCAAGGAGAACCAGACCAAGCAGGTGGCGCTGCTCAACGCCTCCGGTGTTCATGTCAACAAGGAATTCCGTCTGCAGGGCAACCCTTATTACTACCGGGGGAGGCACGGCGACCTGGGGCAGAAGCTCAAGGTCGGCGTGTTCGTCGAATTCGCTAATCGCAAGCAGGACAATCTCGGCCTGCCGTTGCCGAAAGGCGTGGTGCGGGTCTACAAGCAGGACGAACAGGGCCGTCCGCAGTTTATCGGCGAGGACCGCATCGATCACACCCCGGAAAACGAAACCGTACGCCTCAAGCTCGGTGATGCCTTCGACGTCACCGCCAATCGTAAGCAGACCGATTTCCGCAAACTGGGCGGCGACAGCCGCTACAACTACCGGTTTGAAAGCGCTTACGAAATCCAGCTGAAGAACGCCAAGGACGAGGCGGTGACCGTGGTCGTCGCCGAGCCGGTGCCGGGGGACTGGCAGGTGCTGCACGAGAGCCACAAGCATAGCAAGGCAGCCGCTGATACGGCCCTGTGGAAAATCAGGGTGCCGGCCAGTGGGGAGACGCTTTTGACCTACCGGGTGGAGGTCCGCTATTAGAGGCAAGCGGAGCGAAAAGGCAAGTCAAGAGGGTTTGGTAAAGGTAAGGCAGAGCCATGCTGGCCAAAGACAACAAGTTGACGATTTCTGATCCGGCAAAGATCCTCGGGCTTCATCACGAGCCGGGCAAAAAAGCGCTCCGGGTCGGTCTCGCACTGATCGCAGCTTTCGCGATTGCTGCTTTCATCTGGGTCACCGTGGCGCTGCAAGAGCGGGAGACAGAGTTTGCAACCAACTTGAAGAAACGGCTCGAGCTGATGGCCGCTTCACAGGTTCAGGTTTTGCATGCCTTGATCGAAACGGTGATCGAGCAAGCCGACCGGGTGACCAACTCCGAGCTTTACAGGCTTTACGCCGCGGAAGTTGACCAGATCGGGGATGATGTGTCCCTGCTGGTTTCCGGACCTATGCCCGGCCAGTCAGGGTTCAGCAATGAGATTGCCCAACTCGCGGCGCAATTGCCGGTGATGCAGAGCCTGCTGCTTGAATTCACCCGCATCTCCGACTACCAGGCCGGGCGTGTCGTCAACCGCAACAGCACGGCCTTTATCGCAACCGATGCGGCGACAACCCCCCTGCGCGAAGACCAGATAACGATGGTTGAACGGGTTCTGCAAACTCATGCGCCGCAATTCGGTCCCCTGCGGCATTCCGAGCAAGGGCTGCTGCTCGAGGCCTTCCTGCCGATTTTCCCGCCTGATGCCAGCGGGCTTGACAATCCCCCTGTCGCGGTGTTGCACCTGACCAAACTGACGGGAGAACGCATGAAAGCTCTGGGCAGCAGCCGCCTGATCGAGAAAGGTGAACGGATCCGCCTGCTGCAGAAGACTGCCGACGGTTATCAGGAGGTGGCCCCGTGGCTGCCGGGACAGCTCCAGGATATCAGTCCGCCGCCGGAGCTTGACCGGAATGAGCCGCTGTCCTTTGCGGTCAGGCCAGCGTCAAACAGTGAGGGTCAGGCCTACTCCCTGGCATACCCTGTGGTTGGCCCGCAGTGGTGGGTGGTCGTCGAAGCTGATTACGATATCTCCCGGCAGAGACTGCACAGCCAGCAAAGAACGACCAAGAGCATCGCGACATTGCTGGTTGCCGTGTTTGCCATCGCCTGCGGTGCTTTCTGGGCGCTGCTGGTCAGTTATCAGGAACGCCGGGGCGCACGGCACTTTGCCGCCCTGGCCGAGGAGATCGAAAAACAGCGTCAGCTGCTTGACCGGATCAACAACACGATCTCCGATTACATTGTACTGCAAGACCTCAAGGGCGGCTATCTCTACGTGAACCCGGCTTTTGCCGCAGCCGTCGACCGCCCCGCCGAGGAGATGATCGGCTTCGACAGTAAAGCTGTCTTCGGTGAGGAGACGGCACGGCGGCTGGAGCATGCCGACCAACAGCTACTGACCAGCGGAGAGCCGGTCACTTTGAACGAGCGGGTTGTTCTGCGAGTGCAGCCGCGTCATCTGCAGATATCGAAGTCGGCACTGAAAGATGCGGATGGCAAAGTGACCGGGATTGTTTCGGTCATCCGTGATGTGACCGAGATCGTCCAAGAGCAGAAGCGTCAGCAGCAGGCTGCGTCGAAAACCGTGGAAGCTTTGGTGCGGGCGATAGAATTGACCGATCCCTACCTGGCCGGTCATTCGCGCTTGATGGGCCGGCTCGGTGCCGACGTTGCCAGGGCCATGAATGCCAGCGATGTCGATGTTGCCACGGTTGAAACGGCCGCCAACCTGTCCCAGGTCGGTAAACTGTTCGTCGATCGTGAGCTGTTGTTCAAGCCGGAAGCTTTGACCGTTGAGGAGAAGGCGAAAATGGCGCAGCACGTTGAGTATGCCGCCAGGATTCTGGAGGGTATAGACTTCGGTCTGCCCGTTTACCAGGCCGTCTGCCAGATGCACGAGACCCTTGACGGCAAGGGCTATCCGAAAGGTTTACAGGGTGACGAGATTGCCTTGCCGGCACGTATCCTGGCGATCGTCAACAGCTTCTGTGCCATGATGGAGCCGCGCTCTTATCGTTCTGCACGTTCGGTTGGCGAGATTCTGGCGATCCTGGCATCGGCTGATGGTGCTTATGATCAAGGAATTGTTGCCGTGCTCAAGAAGGTGGTGAATTCGACCGCCGGCGGAAAACTCCTCGCCAGAGGAAACTGATTTCAGGGTCCAATCTATCCTGGCCGGCAAGACCGGGTGAACGTCAATGCTGTGGCCACTGTTTGCATAAAGCACTTCAGATCATGGTCCGGCAACCGTGTCTCCACGAGAAAGATTTTACCTGGCAAAGGGAAATGGATTATATTGGTGACGTATACCAGTTAACGAACCCGGAGTTCATATGAATAACTTTGACAAGGCCGTACGTGAAGTTCTTGGAACCGGTCTTGAAAGTGCCGCCGTGCAGACGATCCAGGTCAATCTTGGCCTGCTCTGCAATTTAAGCTGTCGTCACTGCCACGTGGAAGCGACCCCGAAACGTCGCGAAATTATGACCTGGGAGACCATGCAGAGCGTCCTGAAACTGGCCAAAGCCCTGCCCGGCGCGCGGGTTGACCTGACCGGTGGAGCCCCCGAGCTCAACCCCAACTTCAGAGCGTTGGTCGATGCCCTGCTTGACCAGGGACACCAGGTCCAGGTCCGGACCAACCTGACGGTCTACTTCGAAGCCGGACAGGGCGACACACCGGAGTTCCTCGCTGACCGGGGTGTTCACCTGGTCGCCTCACTGCCCTGCTACCTGGATGATAACGTTGACAAACAGAGAGGCAGCGGAGTGTACAAGCGCAGTGTCACCGCCTTGCGCCGGTTGAACTCTCTGGGCTACGGGCGTGAGGAGACGCTGCCTCTCAACCTGGTTTACAACCCCGGCGGGGCTTTTCTTCCTCCCGCGCAGGCAACCCTGGAGGACGCTTACCGCCGCGAGCTCAGGGAGCGCTTCGATGTCGAATTCTCTCACCTGCTGACAATTACCAACATGCCGATGGGACGCTTTCTCAGCGACCTGCAGCAGACTGGTGAAGCCGAGGATTACCAGCATCTGCTGCAGGACAGTTTCAACCGGTCAACCATCGACGGCCTGATGTGCCGTCACCAGATCTGTATCGCATGGGACGGGACGCTCTCCGATTGCGATTTCAACAGCGTTCTCGGCCTGTCACTCGCCGGCGGCCTGCCTAACCATATCGACGAGCTTGACCCTGCCCTGCTCGAGGGCCGTGCTATTGTTACCGGAGAGCATTGTTTCGGCTGTACGGCCGGTTGCGGGTCCTCATGCGCGGGCGCTCTGGTTGCCTGATTCAGACTCTTCCGCGGTCTGCAACAGTACGAGGCCTGCCGTGTTCGGCAGGCCTTGTTAAATGATTGAAATTGACTCTTGAAATCGTTCCTGGATCAACCCGTTATTCTTCAGCCATCATCGTTGAGAACAGTATTCTTCAAGTCCTAAAGTCAAGCAGTCATGCAATAGAACAATCATCACAGGAAACCTCAATCCAGATATACCGGATGGGGTTTCTTTCTTTGGCAATGGTGCAATTTAAAAATATCTGCAGTGGAACGAACGGAGTGGCTCACTGGCTTACGGGGATGCTCACCAGAGGAACATCCCTGGCATCAAGAGAATCATCAATGGTGATTGACCAGAGCGTGCGTAACGCATTGAAAAACCCTTCGTCCTTTAGCCAGCTGACATTTCAAGCAACCATTTAAAAATACTTGGCTCTACACCAGCCGCGACGCTGTATGGATGAGTCAAGATAAAGATACCCAGCAAAACAATGGCGACCATGCTGCTGTACAAGGAAACAAGGGTGCATCGACGCAGATTTGGTGGATACACATAGAGTGTGAAGAGCGTAGCGAAATAACCAAACAGAGCGATGTACCAGAACAGTGGCAACAGATTGCCTTTTCTATCAAATATTCTCAGTATGTGATAGTGTTCTACCTGATCAAGAAGCCGCCTCAAGTTCTGGTTTCCGGTTTTAATTTCTGTTTTAGCAACATACTCCCAAACCGGCTTTAATTTCTCTCCCCCGCCGGAAATTCCACCTTTTTCCGGAAACGCACGAGCCTCCCTTAAAGCAGGCCATTGCTCATCGACGATGAATCTGATGTAATCAATCAAGTCTCGTCGAATGACTGCCGTTTCCTCACCACTGTCTTTTTCAATTGCCTGGTAGAGTCTGATCAACGCCGAGGCTTCTGATTCAATGGCTTCCACCATCTGAAAGTGCTCTATGCGGACATTCGCGAACATCATGCCAATGACGACGGCATAAACAACGCCAACACGCATGGCAACTAATTCAGTGGTTTTTTTTGTTTCTTCAGAAAGCTCTTTTGCCCAGAAACGGTGGACTAGAAAGTAAAGCGCAACTGACATTGTCGTGGCAGCGATGATTGTCAGAGTGACTGCCGCTGGGGTTGGCAGGCTGAGTAAAAACTGCAATGGTCCCTCTTTTCCCAAGCTTGAATGACTCAGATAAAAATACATAAGCTTTGGTGACTGTCAACCAACGACCGAGTTTCTCCCGGCGTGAATGGGACTGAAATGGGAGAATTAAGG
>JBFLJZ010000302.1:0-2825 GCA_040882925.1 Desulfuromonadales bacterium | reverse complement strand
TGCTGAATAGGGCCATCTCCCTGGCTCTGGACCCAGAACTCAAAGCCTCCAGTCGTCCCCAGTCCGGGAATCGGCGGGGGATTGATCGGCGTGGCAAAACCTTCACGGATACCAAGCATCTGCATGCCGGTTGCGGCGATCACTGCCGGAGCCTGCATGTCCGGCTTGGTCCGTTCGGAAAAATCTTTAAGCGAGGTAAAGATAATTCCGGCGTTGGTTTTCAGTTGCCCATCGAGCAGGCTGTAGCCATCGAAGGTTGCTACTTCAGCGACTGCCGGATGATTCATCAAGATCTGTTCTGCCTGTTTCCCAACTTTGCTGGTCTGGTCAAGGCTGGCAGAGTCAGGTAATACATAGAGACCAAAGAGGTAGCCCATATCCTCGGCCGGAACAAAACTGGACGGAACCACCTTGAACAGCCCCCAGATACCGACCAGCAGAGCAACAAACAATAAGCTGGCAAGCAAAGCCCTCTTGATAGCTAACTTGACGCCAAACACGTAGCCGTCAGTTGCCTTGTCGAAGAGTTTGTCGAACCAAAGGAAAAAAGACTTTTTCTGGTGTCCTGGTTTGAGGATCAGAGCGGTCACAGCAGGCGACAGGGTCAGGGCAACAATACTGGAGAAAAAAACCGAAATAGAGATAGTTATTGCGAACTGTTTATAGAGCTCTCCGGTAATTCCACCGAGAAAAGCAACCGGTACGAAGACAGCAAGGACCACCAGGGTCGTGGCGATAATCGGTCCGGTGACCTCCTCCATCGCTTTCTTTGCCGCAGCATTAGCTGACAGGCCGAATTCAAGCATGTTGCGCTCGACATTCTCCATGACCACGATGGCGTCGTCAACAACGATGCCAATTGCCAGCACCAGACCGAACAGGGTCAGCATGTTGATTGAAAAACCGAATAGCTGCATGCCGATAAAAGTACCGATGATCGAGACTGGAACCGCCATCACCGGAATAAGTGTCGCGCGGAAGTTACCGAGAAAAACCAGCACGACCAGGATAACCAGGCCGCAAGCCATGAAGAAGGTAATGATGACCTCTTCTATAGAAGCTCGAACAAACTCGGTGGTATCGAGAGCAATCTTATATTCGATACCGTCCGGGAAGCCCTGTTCCATTTCAGCCATAACCCGGGTCACATCTTCGCTGACTTGCAGGGCATTGGCCCCAGGCTGCTGGTACACGGCGATAAGGGTCGCGGTCTTGCCATTGAAACGAGTCCTTAAAGAATAATCCTTGGCCCCGAGCTCGGCACTACCAACATCTTTGAGTTTGACAATCGCTGCACCTTTAGCATCGGTGCGCAAGATAATGTTCTCGAACTCTTGGGGTGTGGTTAACCGGCCCTTGGTGGTAACGGGGAAGCTCAGCATTACTTCCTCATCATTAGGCGGTTGTCCAACCCGGCCGACAGCGAACTGCTCATTCTGTGCCTTGACTGCATTAACAATGTCGCTGGTAGTAATGCCAAGTTGGGCCATCCTGTCAGGTTTCACCCAAAGGCGCATGGCGTAATCAGGGATAGCCAGAATCGCCGCCTGATTGGCACCAGGTATTCTTTTGATCGCATCGAGCACATAGAGGTTGGTGTAGTTGCCGACGTAGGTAGGATCATGGCGGTCATCTGAGGCATAGACAGCGACGACCATCAGGAAAGTGGCCGACACCTTTTTGATTTGCACGCCCTGGGCGGAAACCGCCTGCGGCAGCATCGGCAAAGCCAGGTTTACACGATTCTGCACATCGACCTGAGCCAGGTCCGGATCGCGGTCAATATCAAAAAAGACATTGAGAGTCATATTCCCGGACGACGAGCTGGTCGAATACATGTAGATCATATCATCAGCGCCGTTAACCTGCTGCTCAATTGGCGAGGCGACATTCTGGGAGACGACATCAGCATTCGCACCGGGATAGGACGCAGCAACCTGAATCTGTGGTGGAGTAATCTCCGGGTACTGGGCTATCGGCAAGCCGAACAGGGCGACCCCACCGGCGATCATGATAATGATAGAGAGAACCGAAGCAAAAATTGGGCGATCGATGAAAAAGTGGGATAGCATATTGGCCGCCTATTCTGCCTTTGCGGGAGCTTCAACCCCGCCAGCCATAACCGGCTGGTTGACGACTGTGACCCCTTGCTGCAGCTTGATCAAATTATCGACAACCACCTGCTCTCCGGCCTGAAGGCCGGCCGTTATGAACCAGTCGTTGCCATACCAGGAGCCAACTTCAACCACCCTGACTTCAGCTTTCCCTTCAGGGTTGACAATCCAGACAAAATGGCCCTTGGCCCCTTGCATTACTGCAGTTTGTGGCAGCAGGATCGCCTCGGGACGAGTAGCTCCTCGCAGGCGAACTCGCACGAACTGACCCGGGCGCATGGTGCCTTCCGGGTTAGCCATTTCGGCCCGGATATGCATGGTGCCGGTCTCCGGATCAACCGATGGCTCGGCAAAATTAACATACCCTTTGTGGGGATGGATTGAGCCATCTGAGAAAGCCACTTCGACGATATATTTATCCTCTTCAGGTGGCTTTAAATGCCCGGCTGTGAACTCTTGGCGGGCGCTCAGGATCTGGTTCTCAGAGACACTGAAGTTGACCCAGACAGGATCAAGTTGGGCGACATAGGTAAGTAAGCTCTCCTGCCCGGTCGGTATGTAGCTGCCTTCCTGTTTGACCGCCTTGCTGGCGAGTCCGGTCACCGGGGTGAAGATCGTTGCGTAGCTCAAGTTGAGCTCCGCCTCACGCACAGCACCTTCGGCCGCAAGTACGGAGGCTTTAGTCTCATTCTCCGCACCGATGGCATCGTC
>JBFLJZ010000301.1:0-11177 GCA_040882925.1 Desulfuromonadales bacterium | reverse complement strand
TAGAGCTCCGTGTGCCCCTTCTGACGGCCAAAGCCGCGGACTTCGCTCACAGTCATACCGCTGATGCCTAAATCCGTGATTGCCGTTTTGACATCATCCAGCTTGAACGGTTTGACGATACACTCGATTTTCTTCATCATGACCTTCTATCTCCTTTCCAGAGTAAAAAATAAAAAAGCGCCTGGACTTCCTTTGTTCGGAAGTTGAGGCGCCGTTGCCTAGCATCAAAAAAACTCCGGAGACGTCGTTGTCTCGGTTTGTGCTGATATTTTACCCAGAGACTACGACCTGCATTGTCACCCTGAGTTGAGCTTTACTAAAGCATCTGCCATGCCAAGATTAATACTTAAATGATTTCAGTATCTTGAAAGATCGTCGGAGGTCATACACAGGCAATCTGCTTAAAATATCAGCACCGATGCACAGATTAAAAGCTCACTCGACAGGCAGACAAATCCGAAACGCGGTTCCCGCTCCCGGTTGACTTTCCAAGCTGATGGTACCGCCATGTTCGCGGATAATGTTCTGGCAGATGTAAAGTCCCAGGCCCGTGCCCTCGCCTTCCGGCTTGGTCGTGAAAAACGGTGCAAACACCTGTCCTTGCAACTCGGCAGACATCCCCGGGCCATCATCTTTGACGAGCAGTTCAAGCTTTCCCTTCGGGTTGATGCCGGTTGCCAAAACGACGCTGCCCTCTCCGCGCAAGGCGTGCACTGCGTTCATCACCAGGTTGATGACGACCTGCTTGAGCTTGTTCGGGTCGGCTGTTATGACCGGCACCTCACCGAACCTGGTTTCGAGCCGGATCGACTTGCGTTGCAGTTCGAAGCGCAGGAGTTTCAACACTTCGGCAATCAGGTCATTCAAATTGACCACGCGGTTCAGCACACTTCGATTGCTTGAAAACGACAGCAGGCCACCGGTAAGGGTTTTCAGGCGATCGACTTCAGTCTCGATCTTGTCGAGCATCTCTTCCTGGAAATCGGTCAATGTCTCCTCGCGCCTGAGTAGTTCAGTCGCGTAGGCGACCATTGACAACGGGTTGTTTATCTCGTGGGCAATCCCGGCAGAGAGCCTGCCGACCTCAGCCAGCTTTTCACTCTGAATGGTTTGATCAAGCAATCGCTTGAATTCGGTAATGTCTTCAACGATGATAACCACGCCGGTCACATTATCAGCATCGCGCAATGGCGCGAGACGACGTTTCTGGAAACGGTCGGTGCCATTCAACTGTCTATGCAAAAGACGAAGCTTTTCCTTTTTACCACTCTGCAGCACCCGGTCAACCCTTTCGATGACGCCTTCTGCGACCAGATTGGGAAAGAGTTCATCCAATCGCTTCCCGATCGCCTGTTCGACAGGGATGCCGCTCATTTCTGCCATCTTGCTGTTCCAGGAAGTAATGACCTTTGCCGTATCGACTGTGTAAACGCCAAGATTGACGCTTTTCAGAATCCGGTCACTGAACTCGTATAATTGGCGATAACTGTCCGACATCTTTGTCAGGCTGCCGTAGAGTCTGGCATTTTCGATGGCAATGGCGGCCTGACGACCCAGAATCATCAACGGTTCAATATCTTCATTGGAGAATGCACCGGGTTGGGGGCTTTCAACGTTGAGAACACCGACCAGCTTGTTCTTGCAGATCAGCGGTACGGCCAATTCACACTGTGCTCCGGGTATCCCGGGAACATAGTCCGGCAGTTTACTGACATCTTCGACAAGGATCGGCCGCTGTATTTCTGCGGTCCTGCCCATAACACCCTGGCCAATCTGGATAGGCACCATGGCCTCTTCAGTGTAACCGTAAGCGGCGGCAGCGAGCAGGTGCAGACCATCTTCATCCAGAAGGCGAATAATCGCATTTTCAAAATGAAACACGTCGCGTGACACCCTGAGCAGGGAATCGAGCAATTCCTGGAGATCGGTTGTCGATGCCAGCTCCTGGCCGATCTCGATCAAGGCATTCAGTAAACGGGCGGATTTCTGTTCCGATATATTTGGCAAACCAGTAGCGATCATCTTATTGGTCGGTAACGCACAAGCCATGCCATTATTCTCAAAGCCGAACCCCAAGGAATAACAGGGTTTTTGCAACCGGTTATTTTCATGCCTGTCGCGATTGCTTTATTCCGTGCATGAACTGCCGGCTTTTTAGGCAGATTATCTGCAGCCCGGATCGGCTTTATCCTTGAGTTGCATGGGGCTTTTCCCTATACTGAAGGACATTGAGCTACCGTTTCAACTCTCTGCCCTGCAGGTGAGGTCGCTATGCCCACGCGGAATATCTTTTGATCGGGAAGGTTGCTTTTGAACGTGGTGTGCAAGCCTGTCGCGGAGCGGGACGCCTAAAGCGTTCATAGTCCCACCCACTTTGTTGGCCGTCGTCGTGAGGCCACGGGCCCACGGCAGGTGTGGAGAGTCAAAGACGTCGGATTATCCGGCGTCTTTTTGTTGGTGTAACCGCCTATGTAAGCGCCTTAGGCAGGCTCTCACGCTTCTAACTAAAAATCTGGCGTGTAATTCTCCTTCTTCTTCATCCGGACCTGTGCTATTTTTGGCCGGATTTTCAGGCAGAGGCTCATGAATAATCACGAGATTACCGACATCCATCGCATCAAGCTTGACGACCGCGAATTTGTTTTGGTCGGTACAGCTCATATATCACAGGACTCAGTCGATACTGTCAAAGCAGTCATCCAGGCCGAGCAGCCGGATACGGTATGTGTCGAACTTGACGAGCAACGCCACCGTGCTTTACGCAATCCCCGTCATTGGGAGTCGCTTAATCTGGTACAGGTTCTCAAACAGGGGCAAGCCCCCTTCCTGCTGGCCAATCTAACGCTCGCTTCATTCCAGAAGCGCATGGGGCTGCAAACCGGAGTCAAACCCGGTGCGGAATTGGCTGTCGCTGCTGAAACAGCGGAACAGATGGGACTCGACATCCAACTGGTCGATCGTGAAATCCGCATCACTCTGTTGCGTGCCTGGCGCAAGGCAGGCTTCTGGAAGAAAATAAGCCTCTTTTCGACTTTGCTGGTCAGTCTTTTCGACACCCAGGAGCTCAACGAGGAGGAACTGACCAAGCTGCGACAGACTGATACTCTCTCGGCCATGCTCGACGAGATGTCAAAAATCCTGCCGACCGTAAAGACGATCCTGGTCGATGAACGCGACACCTTCATGGCCTACCACATCCGCCAATCTCCCGGAAACAAGATAGTTGCCATCATCGGTGCGGCGCACATGCCGGGGATGTTGCAAAAACTTGGTCAGCAAATTACTGCTGAAGACATTGGCAGCTTGTCGGTCATCCCCGCAAAGACGACTTTCTCCAAGCTGATTCCGTGGCTGATACCGGCTGTCGTGGTCGGTCTGTTTGTCTATGGATTCATGGCCGGCAACACTGAACAACTGGCCAGCGCAGCCTTAGCCTGGGTCCTTGCCAACGGTGTGCTTTCGGCGCTGGGCGCTCTGATCGCTCTCGGACACCCGCTGACGATTTTGGCTGCCTTTGTCGCGGCCCCGATCACATCACTCAACCCGACCATCGGGGCAGGCTTTGTGACCGGTATCGTCCAAGCCATCATGGCTCCACCAAAGGTCAAAGACCTGGAAAGCGTTGCAGAGGACATCGCCGGCCTTGGCGGCTGGTGGCGCAACCGACTGACCAGGGTCCTGCTGGTATTCTTTCTTTCATCACTCGGCTCTGCCGCTGGCACCATGGTAGCCTTCGGCTGGCTCAAAGACCTTTTTTAACCGCCGTTTTACCGCCCTTGACTAATTCAGCATGGCCGGTTTCTATCCAGAACTCGCCTGCAGCTGTTCCATGACCCGGTATGCCGGGTTTTTTAGCACGACTTCCAGGTCAAGGTCGCGGAAATAGACGTCCGGACGGAAATTGACAAGCCCCTCCTGGTCCACCCATGCCGTCCAGTACTGGATGTGGACCGGGACCGGTTTGATCGGCACCTGCTCGGGTTCTGATGCCGCCAACAACTCCTCGAGCCTTGCCGCGCCCAACTCTTCCTGCAACAGATAGTAGGCCAGCTCATCGGGTCTCTTAACCCGGATGCAACCTGAACTGAAAGACCTGACATTATTGTCAAACAGGTAGGACTCGTTGGTATCATGCAGATAAACATTGAAGCGATTGGGGAACATGAACTTGACACGTCCCAAGGGGTTCCATGGCCCCGGCTCCATTCTCAGCAAGCCGGGAAAGTTTTCGACATCGGTGTTTTGCCAGTCAACATCCTCAGGATCGATGAATGTTTCTGCATCGCTTCGCGAAACAATCCGAAAATGTTTTTCTTCTAGGTAGCGCCAATTTTGTTTGATGATTGGCAGCTTGTCCTCCCTGAGAATAGTCGGCGGAACGGTCCAGTAAGGGGCAAATTCAAGGTAACTCATCTGGGCTGAAAAAACCGGGGTCTTGCGATATTGCGTGCCGACAATGACCGGCATCTGCAGTACCGTTTCACCATCCTCGACAACGACCAGACTGAAATCAGCCACATTGACGCGAAGATGCTGTTTGCCGAAACTCTTCGGCATCCAGCGCCAGCGCTCGAGGTTCAATTCGATCTGTCGGATGCGTTCCTCGACCGGGACGTTCAGCGCAACAAGTGTTTTCGAACCAATGACGCCATCATCAACCAAACCGTGCCGGGCCTGGAATTTCATCATTGCAGCGACAGTTTCCTCATCATACAATGGCCCCGCTTCGGTGACCTGGGTCAGGTCGCCGGTTGTCTGCAATAACTCTTTCAACAGCCTTACCCTGTGATTTCGATCACCTGGTCGAATGGCAGGTCCCGAAGGGATGACCGGCCAGCCGCCAAGCGCCGAAAGCTTCTGGTACAGGGCTAAAGCTGCGACGAGATTTCGATATTCTTCGTGCGGCGGATACAGCCCTTCCAAGACCTGTGGCATTCTGTCGTTATCGAGTGCATATTCTAGAAGTTTGAGCAGGTGAACCTTGCGTTGCCTGGCTCGCCAGTCAACATGGGCCAGTCTCGGATCAACCTGGCCTTCAACCATGTGAGAGGCAAAGGTCAGGAAAGCCTGGGACAGGAACAGGTCCAGGACGGCACGGTTCTGTGGCGCCAGAGGCAGGTTTTTGCGGGCAAAATCCTTGTGCAGACCGATCAGTCCTTCCAGTTGAACAAGCAGATAATCATCACCGCAGAGGCCGTGGGCTCCGGCATTACGAAGATTTTCCAGGAGAGTGAAAGCCCCCGGCTTCAACTGCCAACCGTCGAGCCATAAGGGTGTAAAACCTCGTTTATTGTAGAGATTGAATATCTGGTCGTGCGCAAGCAGCCGTGCGACGCCGATGATCGGTGAGGGACCGGATTCACGACTGCTTAGAAGCCTCTCGATTTGCTGACTGGTCTCCTGATTCAGCAGGGCAACCACACCGGAAACCTGACCGGCGCTGGGTGAGCCTCCAGAGAGAAAGAAGACAACTACTGTTATGAACAACAGCCTGTGCATAAGACCTCCGACACCTTACGAGTTTAATGTTAGACAACCTTCTGGATTAAGCAAATTCATCCGCAGGAATTAATCTCCTTCATACCCTTTTCATGTAACTTCAAACGCTTTCCGGAGTTATGGTCCAGTGCCGCCAAAAACTGTGTCAAAAAAAATATAAGAACAATCTCCTGTAATTCTGTAAGCTTGCATGCACAGTTACACAGCGTTATGATGATTGACAATGCCTGGACCTGCCAGTTCTAACAACGTACAGTCTTAAAGGCAAAAGGGCCCATACTATTCTTGCACGTTCCAACGCCTGCTTCCATTAATACCGGGCAACGAAACCCCGTTTAACAGGATTCGTAAAATTTCATGGATTTCTGGCAAGGGTTTATTATCGTAACAATCGTTCACTTGCTCGCGGCAGCGTCTCCGGGACCGGACTTTGCACTGGTGACAAGGCAATCACTCCTGTATGGTCGCAACGCCGGGATATGGGCAAGCCTTGGCATTTCCCTCGGCCTGTCAATCCACATCCTCTACTCAACGGCAGGTCTGGCGGCGGTCGTTGCCCATTCATCCGAGTGGATGACCCTCATAAAAGTTGCCGGGGGGAGCTACCTGATCTTCCTCGGCATCAAGGGCCTGCGCGCAAAACAGGAACATGAGGATTTCGAGAGCGCGCTACAGATCACGAGTCACGGATCGCCGCTGCGCCATGTGTCAACCGGGTTGTTCTGTAACGCACTCAACCCGAAAGCGCCGATTTATTTCCTCTCGCTCTTTACTGTGGTACTGTCGCCCGACATGCCATTGCCGACCCTGGCGATCTATGGCTGCTGGATCATGCTGTTACAGATGACCTGGTTCACGACCCTGGCATTTCTCCTGAGCAACGAGAGAGTCCGTGGCCGGTTGTTGAAAGCCGGGCACTGGATAGACCGGGCATTCGGTGTGGCAATGGTGACTCTCGGCATCAAGGTGCTGAGTTCCAATAGCTGACAACAGGGAGAGAACCATGCTCTCGGCCGAAACCATCTCCGCTTTTTTTATTGCTTCGGTATTACTGGCCTTTGCTCCGGGGCCGGATAACATTTTTGTCCTGACCCAGTCCGCGCTGCAAGGCAAACTGTCAGGACTCATGGTCGTGTTCGGCCTGTGCACCGGACTCCTGGTCCATACCGGGGCCGTAGCTTTCGGGGTCGCCGTCATCTTTCAGGCTTCCGCCCTCGCCTTCGCTTTGCTGAAATATATCGGCGGCGGTTATCTTCTTTACCTGGCCTGGCATGCATTTCGGGCCTCTCCCGAGAAGATCAACATGCGTGGCGGACAGCAAAAAGGTGTCGGCATCCTTTATCGGCGTGGCATCATCATGAACCTCACCAACCCTAAGATATCGATCTTCTTTCTCGCTTTCCTGCCACAATTTGCCGACCCAGATCGCGGTCCCATCAGTCTGCAGATGGTTGTCCTCGGCGGGATATTCATCTTCGCGACAATCCTGGTTTTCGGCTCCATAGCTTTCATCGGTGGTGTACTGGGTGACTGGCTAAACCGGTCCGAACGCGCCCAGAGGACCATGAACCGGATCGCTGGAACCGTCTTTATCGGACTGGCATTGAAGCTGGTAACTGTCGAAAGGTAATATGATTAAGGCAACTATCGAGCCGGCTATGGAAGTTAAATAAGGACAGATATGGACTGGAAGAACTTTTTTGATCGCCTGGGAATGAATGGCACACGCTGGCAGTGGCGTATCATGAAGTGGGAGCGCAACCTGAAGAACCTGCGGCATGGCAGCACCTCGGATGGCAACTGGTCAGCGACCAGGATACTCATTGCCACCAATCTCTTGCTCTTCGGCATCATGCTCATTCAGGGTGTTGTCGGCGGTCTGGGTTTTTCGGTTTTATTGAATCCCAACAGTTACCTGCTGATACACTCCGGAGCCCAGTACTGGCCACTGGTCCTTGCCGAAGGAGAATGGTGGCGCTGCATCACCTATGCATTCGCCCATGGCGGACTGATTCATCTGGCGTTCAATATGATGGTCCTTTACCAGGTTGGGCCGATGATTGAAGAAGAGATCGGCACCGTCCGGTTTATCATCCTTTATGTCCTGACAGCGCTCACGGCCACTGTTGCCGGATTCGCTTGGCAGGTCCTCTATATCAAACAGTGGATTACAGTTGTCGGCGCCTCAGGCTCGCTGTTCGGACTGATCGGCTTTGCAATTTCCTACTTTCACCGCGTCGGCGGTTCGATGGCACACAACTATCGGAACTTCATGCTGCGCTGGGCGGCGATCGCCTTTGTCTTTGGCCTGCTGGTCGGTGCAGACAACGCCGGACATCTCGGTGGTGCGATTGGTGGCATCCTGCTCGGACTGGTCCTGCCGATCGGGATCCGTGGGCGGCAAGTCATGCGCCAATTTTTCAATGGTCTCGGCATGATCTGTACCTTTCTAACGATTGTCAGCCTTTTGATGATGATGGGGAGTTGGGTTTTCAGGTAAGAAAACAGGACGAGGCGATGGGCAAAGACAAAACACCGGTGACACCTGCTACGCGATTGCTCAAGCAGGCAAAAATTGACTATACGCCACATCTATACAATTACGAAGAACGCGGCGGGACTGCTGTTTCTGCCTGTGAACTGGAGGTTAACGAGCATCAAGTCGTCAAGACCCTGGTGATGCAGGATGAGAAGAGCAACCCGCTGCTTGTCTTGATGCACGGCGACCGGGAAGTCTCCACCAAGGCCCTGGCCAGAGCCATCAACGTCAAGACCGTCTCTCCTTGTACCGCGGAGACCGCCCGGAAGCAGACCGGCTACCAGGTTGGCGGAACCTCGCCTTTTGCGACCCGCAAGACTCTGCCCGTTTATATGGAGAAAACCATTCAGGACCTTGAGAAAATCTACATCAACGGCGGCAAGCGAGGCTTCCTGGTCGGACTCTCGCCGCAAGTCGTGATAGACTTATTGGCACCGACCCTGGTAGACGTCGGCATACAGCCAAGCTGATGCGAGTCTTTTGCCCCTCGCATCGCGCTTTGCCACGACGGAGGAGATCATGAGCCTTTCTGAACGTTACCAAAGAGCTGCCGAAGCCATTAAATCCGCCAAAGCCATGGTGGTCACCGCTGGTGCCGGCATGGGGGTTGATTCAGGGTTACCCGACTTCAGGGGCGATCAGGGCTTCTGGAATGCCTACCCGATGTACCAGCGGCTCGGCATCAACTTTATCGGCGCTGCGAACCCGGCGAACTTCGAGGGAGATCCGGCCTTTGGCTGGGGTTTTTACGGTCACCGCACCAACCTTTACCGGGAAACTGAACCACATCAAGGCTTCCGGATGCTGCAGAACTGGGCTGCCGAGTTCGGCCAGGACAGTTTCGTCGTCACTTCCAATGTCGATGGCCAGTTTCAGAAGTCAGGCTATCGGGAAGACCAGGTCCTCGAGGTCCATGGCTCAATCCACCACCTGCAGTGTCTCTCTCCATGCGGCAACGATATCTGGGACAATCAGGAAACGATCCCGGTGGATCTCGAAACGATGCGCGCCCAGCATGTCCCGAGTTGTCTCAACTGCAGCCAGCCCGCCCGGCCAAACATCCTGATGTTCGGCGATTATTCCTGGTTGTCCGACCGGACCCGCGGTCAGGAAATGCGTTTTGACAGTTTCCTCGCCCAGCACCAGCATCAGCCGATCGTGGTTGTCGAGATGGGGGCCGGCACGGCGATCCCAACGATTCGTCACATGAGCGAAAGAATCGGCCAGCGTTTCGGTGCCACGGTTGTGCGCATTAATCCACGAGAAGCGCAGATTGCAAGCGGACACATCTCTCTGCCCTGTGGCGCTGTCGAAGGACTGGTGGGGATTGAAGGTTACCTGTACTGAGCAGAGCTGAAATACGTTAAAGCGACTTATGAATTAAAAGCCGCCTGGTTTTTTATCCAGGCGGCTTTTTGATATGCTAAACAAGTAGTCCGACTACTCACAGTAACGCGAGGACCCCTTTGGCATCTTTAATTTCATGTTTTCATGACTTTACCTTTTTACTGTATGGTCCCTTCGTTTGCTCTCATGATCCCTTCTTTTTACTGTCGTGATACTCCTCTTTACGGTTGTCGTGCAAAACAACAATACTGGTCTCGGGACTTTCACCGATACCGGCATCATTTTCAGCAAAGAATTTTACGGTGTAGAGCCTGCCATCCTTGTCATATCCCTTGCTCGAGGCGATCATCTTTACGGCAACAGAGAAGGTCCCGTCATCGTTAATTTCCAGAGCTATTTTTTTCTGGTCCAGTTCACCGTACTCATCAGTCAGTTCAAACCATGCATTGACAGTACCACACCCGTCTGGCGAAGAAGCAAAACCTGAGAGATCGATAGTGACTTCTTTGTTATTCCTGGCATTGATAGTCTCTTCGGCGGAAGAAATATCGGAAAATAAGGGTGCCTGGTTGCAGGTAAAGGTCTCACCGACCTCCACGTTGATCACCAGGTCCACTGGAGCAACATCTTCATTGGACCTGAGCCAGACAGTTCTGAAAACACTTTTATACTTGCCACCTTTTGCGTTGGCTGGAACCTTGACTTGAAATGGGACCTGTCTCATATTGTTCGTAGAGTTGAGAGATACGTAGACTTGATCGTTTATCCATGCACGGTCAAGGGTCCCGTCTACATGGGAAAGGCTGAAACTTGCGTAACTATTCGGCGCCGTAGTATCGGCCAATGAGACTATAACAGGAACAATCACAGCTTCTCCAGGAGCCAATGTCGCTGTTAATTCGTTCGGCTCAAATGTAATCTTCGCAGCCCCGGCTTCAGTTGCCGGCAGAAACAAGGACAATACCAGAAGCAAGCACAAGCTTATTGCCCACAAGGACGGCAAGGAACCCGGGTTATTTTTCTTTGCTTGGTCCACTCCTGTTGTTTTCATGATCAACCTCCCTTTTCCACACAATAAAAAACCGCCGAAGTCTTGGTCACTCTGGCGGCTCGGCTGGCATCTTATAAAAATGCCTTTAGCTCCGTTGCCCTGTGTTCCCCGCTTTCCGGGGTTTGCTTTGGCCAGAGTCTAGATCAAAAAGCTTGATCCACGCTGTTGGGCTATTTTAAAGGGGGGGTGCAAAGAAAAATGTAATTTGAATCACAAAGTGAAATTTTCTTCAAAAACTTTTTGGCTGACCAGCATGTGGCGGTTTTCATCTATCGATAACAGGCCTGTCTTTTTCCATTTATCAATGACCCGGGTAACGGTTTCCCTGGTCAACCCGGTCATGTCGGCAATGTTCTGATGGGTCAGGCGCAGCTTCAGCAGAACACCCTCCGGAACAGGCTCACCTCGTTCCATGGATAAATCTTTAATCGATGCCATGATCCGGTATGACGCGTCTTTGAAATGCAGCATCCGAACCTGGTTCCAGGCAATTCGAAGACGTCCGGTTAACAAAAGCAGGAGTTTATGCATCACTTTGGGCTGAGTCCGGAGGATCTCGAAAAAATCGTCCCTGCCGATGATCAGGACCAGGGATCTTTCCAGAGCAACCACTGTTGCGGGAATTGCCTGTTGATCAATCAGCGAGACTTCGCCGAAGGATTCGCCGACCCCGTGGAAAGCGACGATCGACTCTTTACCCTCTTCGGTCGTATGAAATACTTTGACCTCGCCACTCAGGAC
>JBFLJZ010000300.1:0-3522 GCA_040882925.1 Desulfuromonadales bacterium | reverse complement strand
TTTTTTACCAACTATTTTTTTCAGTTTCATTTGGATTCTCTTCGATGCCGGTCTAAACGGGAGAAAAAGCCTAATTGAGACTTGGTGCCGGAGACACTACCCAGAGGACACGGGTCTGACCGGCATGCAGGTTGCGCCATCGATGGGGCAAAGACGCCTTGAAAACAATCGAATCGCCCTCTTCAAGTTGATATGGCGAACCGTCGATAACGAATTCAAGCGCGCCCTCAAGGACCAGCGCGAACTCCTCGCCGGTATGCACCATGCCACCGTCACCACTACTGCAATCTTGTTCGATGGTATCGAAAAAGACGGTAAAATTAGGGTCCCTTATGCCCTGGGTCAAACTGATGATCTGGTGTTTGTCCTCAAAGAAAAAGATCGGCTCGCCATGACCTCGCTTGGTATGGATAATGGTTGACCCTTTTTCGGCCTCTTCGACAAAATAGTTGATACTCATGCCAAAAGAATTGGCCAGCTTGACAATGATTTCAACAGAAGGAGTGGTGAGACCTCGTTCTATTCTCGAAATCATGTTGGAGGAGACGCCGGAGCTTTCAGCCAGCTCTTGTATTGTCATGTCATTACGCAATCTTGTTGACTTGAGTTTCCTGCCGATCAGTTTTTTTACCATGCCATTTTATTCCCGTTTATCATTAAAATGAAATACTGTTTTAGCACTCGAAAACCATCAAGTCAACAACTTATGTACTAAATATCACATAAATAGTACGAAGTGTTAACCCAAACCACATGACAGGTTGACAACGCCCTGTTCATGGCCGATAATCCGGCGCTGAATCAACTTTTCTGGAGTCTGCCCATGAAAGACTGGCAAGCAGCGACACAGTTATTGGATCAGGTCTTGTCCGGCACCTGCCCTTCCCGTGCGGACGGCGTCGCTATCCTGCGCTCGAGGGGCTCTGAGTATTCGATTTACCTTGCCGGCGCTCACTACCTGAAAGAAAGAATCTTTAATGACAAGGTGCAACTCTGCTCGATTATCAACGCCAAATCAGGCCGATGCACTGAGAATTGTGCCTTCTGCGCACAATCGGCACACCACAATTCGGCACCACCGGTCTACCCGTTGAAGTCACTCGAAGAGATCCTCGAAGGCGCAGAACGAGCAGAGCGTGAAGGATCGCACTGCTATGGTATTGTCACCAGCGGCACCCAACCTGAATTTGGCGAGGAATTCAACACCATCCTCACGGCAATCAGAAAAATCCGCGAGACATATGACATCGAGCCTTCCGCTTCACTGGGAATATTATCTGAAGACCTCGCCAGGGCACTGGCTGACGCCGGCTGTGCAACCTATCACCACAACCTTGAGACCGCCCGCTCGTTCTTCCCGAACATCTGCACCACCCACGATTACGAAGACGATGTCGAGACGGTCCGCATGGCAAAACAGGCCGGCATGAAGGTTTGTTGCGGCGGCATCCTCGGCCTCGGCGAATCCGAGGAGCAACGGGTTGAACTGGCAGAGACACTGCGTGAACTGGGTGTCGATTCGGTGCCATTGAATTTTTTAAACCCGATCCAGGGCACACCCCTGGAAGAGCATCGCTCCCTGACACCGATGGATTGTCTCAGAGCAATCACCATGTTCAGGTATTTTTTGCCCGACAAGCCGATCAGCGTCTGCGGCGGCCGTGAAACCAATTTGCGCGAGTTGCAATCCTGGATCTTCATGGCAGGTGCGAGCGGGACCATGGTCGGCAATTATCTGACCACGTCCGGGCGTGACCGCACGGTGGATATGCAAATGTTTACCGACATCGAGGTAGCGGCGCATGGCTGTTGAGAAGCCGGGGCCGGCAATTTTCATCACCGGCACTGACACCGGCGTCGGCAAGACCATGGTCTCCGCTGCTTTGGCACTGCATTTCAGGTCCAAAGGGCTCAAGGTCGGCGTCATGAAACCGACCGAAACCGGGGTCGAAGATCCGGGGACGCTGGGACCGGATGCGGCCTTGCTGCGTTGGGCGGCCCAGGCTGAAGAAGCAGAGAGCCTGTTATCGCCCTACCGCTTTGCGCTGGCCGCTTCACCACATCAGGCGGCAGAAGAAGCCGCGGCACACATTGATGTAAAAACGATCGTCGATGCTTTCAACAGGCTGCGGCAGGAAAAAGACGTGATGCTCGTCGAAGGCGCCGGCGGGCTTATGGTGCCGATCAGGGGTGGCTACCTCATGGCCGACCTCGCCGGTCAACTCGACCTGCCGCTGATGGTCATCACCCGGCCTGGCCTGGGGACTCTCAACCACACCCTGCTGACCACTTTTTCCGCACGCGCCATGGATCTGGCCTTGAGCGGCTTCATTATCAACCGTATGCCCCGGGAGCCGGACAGCATCGAAGCTGCGGCCCCTCACCTGCTCTCCTCGCTGGCGTCTGCTGACCTGCTCGGCGTGTTGCCGGAAGTAGAAGGCTCCTGCGACGAAGAAAAAGTGGAGCAGCTGGCCGAAGAGATCGATCAGCTGCCGGCATATCAGTGGCTGTTAAGCGGGCTCGGGTTACAGCTTTAACATTTTGCTGCTTTTCAACAAGGAAACCAAGCAAGCGATAGATCTGCACCTAAGATTTTGACAAGCTCTGCACGTGATGCGTGCTTTGTTTTTTTGCCTCTCAGGTAAAGCTTTAATAAAGCATAGGGCAACAGAGGGTTAATCTGTTGCCTTTTCTGATTTGTGCCTTTGACTTTTCTCCCCTGTTGCCGCAGCCGGTGACGAATGGATGAACGTCGATCAGCAGGGCGAACTGTCTGAGGCGTCAGGGGCCGCAACCCCTGCCTTCACCGATATTGAGAGATTGTTTGCCGGTTGCGCCCGGCAGGCGCCCTACTTTTCTTGCCCGGCCAAGAAAAGTAGGCAAAAGAAGGCCGCCCTCCGTTTGCCCGCCATAGTGCTGCGCACTCTGGCAGGTTCCCTCACGCCATGTAATCAATCCGGCGAAGAAAAAATCTCGGCTCGCGCCTCAGACAGTTTTTCTTCGTTTACCCGGATTAATTGCATTCTGTTCGGCGGCACTCAAAGGGAGGGAAAAGAAAAACAAAATGAAAAAGGGCAACAGATAAACCATCTGCTGCCCTCGCTATCAGGAAGTTTGATTGAACCTGTCCAGCAACCCGAGGGGCAGTCTTATCGCCTGCCCCGTTTCACCAATATCTCGGCGCTACTCACAGGTAGCGTTCCTGCTATTTCCCACCTTTTCCGGCAATCTCGGTGCGTTGCACCGCCAGGTCGACGAGGATGGCCATCGATTCCTTGACGTACGCATCTTTGAGCACAGATTCGACGAGCTTCTCGGTCGGATTCTGCCCTTCTGTATCCGACTTGTCTTCAGCCGCGTCATCATCCTCGTCACTCACACCTGCCATGCCGTGTGCACTGTTATTCATACCGAGCAGATCTTCCCTTTCCTGGATGACGTCGCTGATCAGCAGCGACTGGCGTGTCTCCTTGATGCGTTCGCCCAGCGAGTCGGCAATTCTTTGGATTTCCGCAAACTCTT
>JBFLJZ010000051.1:0-2641 GCA_040882925.1 Desulfuromonadales bacterium | reverse complement strand
GTCGGTTCCGCTGTGTGGCGCCTTCGGCTGGCCATTCAAAAGCCTGCGCTTGCCAAAAACGCTGCTGACTTCTTCATCGACCGGCCGTTCAAAGTCCATCCAGAAGCGAGGAGACCTAGCAGCGAAAATTTGTTTGAGCTGATGACTCTCCCGGTTGATTCGGGCCAGGCTCTCTGCGTTCGGAGTGACCATGTTCTGCGGCAGCGTCAGGTGTTCCAACGGGCGTTGCTTGTGGCTGACATGTAATTGCAGTTTTGCTGTGGTCGTCCGTCCATGCCGGTCGACCAGCGCCGCGTGCAATGGATAATCACCTTCCTCTACGTTAAGTCCGACGGGCAGCAAAGCAATTGCGCCGTCACCGTCCGGATAGAGATAGATGACGTCGTCGAGAAAACGGGCAACACCGAAGGAAAGCGACCCACCTTGCCAGCGAAGCACCGAGACTTCACCGTTACTGACATGAGCCGGGGACAGGGTCAGGCCAGCCAGCGCCAGTGCAGGAAAAAACCAAAACAGCATGAAAAAAAGCAGGTAACGCATCAATTCTCAACATCCTCCACACGAACAGCAGCACGTCCACGGGAAAAACGCAGCCAGAGGGGATCGCCAGGATTCAGGTATTCAGTTGTTCGCAGTCCGGCACCATCCCGGTCGCGACTGGCGATCACAAAACCCCGGTCGAGCTGCCGCAACGGTGACAGGGCGTCGAGTCGACCGGCGGCGGCGGCCAGACAATCGGTGTACTGGCGCAGCCTTGTCTTGATGGCGATGGCGAAACGATTCTCCAGCTCCGTGATCGTCTCCGGCAGCACGGCAAAATCGCGGGCATAGATTGCCAGCTGGTTTTCCAGTCCGGCCAGGCGTTCTGCCACCAGATCGAGAGACTGGCCCATGCGGCAAGACAAGCGGATCAACAGATGGTCAAGATGCGCCTCCAGTTCCTGGCGATTTTTGGCGACCAGTTCCGCAGCGGCGCTCGGTGTCGGCGCGCGCAGGTCAGCAACAAAATCGGCAATCGTGAAGTCTGTTTCGTGCCCGACAGCGGCAATCACAGGAATGTCAGAGTCGGCAATTGCTCGCGCAACGATCTCCTCGTTGAAGGCCCAAAGATCTTCCGCCGAGCCACCACCCCGACCGACGATCAATACGTCTAGGCCGCCATAGCGATTCAGTTCCCTGACCGCCTCGGCAATTTCTTCCGCAGCGCCGTCACCCTGAACCCTGACCGGACGCAGCAAAAGACGGACGCCGGGTGCACGCCGCCGCATAACGTTGAAGATATCCTGGATCGCGGCACCGGATGCTGAAGTCACTATGCCGACCGAACGGGGAAACGGCGGCAACGGCCGTTTACGTTCGGCAGAAAACAGCCCCTCGCCAGCCAGCCTTTCCTTGAGAGCGTCAAAGGCGATCTGCAAATCGCCCTGGCCACCGATGATCAGGCTTTCGGCCACCATCTGCAACTCGCCACGCGCCGGATAAACCGTCACAGCACCTGCACAGAGAGCCTGGTTGCCGTCCTCTGGTGGGCTGTGCAAGAGACGATTTCGGCCACGGAACATGACAGCGCGCAGCTGGGCGCAATTGTCCTTGAGCGTGAAATACCAGTGACCGGAAGCCGCTGCAGTGAAATTCGAAATTTCACCCTCCACCGTGACGGTGACAAAATTGGTTTCGACAACGTCCTGCAGCAACCCGACCAGATCGCTTACCGATAATTTTCCGTGCAGATCAGACACGCAACAAATACCCAATATCTTGTGGTTTAGTTTGACATTATGACAGTTTAACACTATATATTGGCAGACTTCAATTGCATGGAAAGATCATGTCCACAGCGTATGTTATCACCATTTCAAGCGAGAAAGGAGGCGTCGGCAAAACCACCCTGGCGACGAACCTCGCAATCTACTTGAAAGCCTTGCACGAAGACCTTCCCGTCACTTTGCTGAGCTTCGACAATCATTTTTCCGTCGACCAGATGTTCCGCATAAACCGACAAGCGGCACGAGGCGATGTGGGTGATCTCTTCACCGGCAGCGACCCGGACAGCCTGGTAGAAACCGGAGAATTCGGCGTGCAGTTCATCCCGTCAAGCAGGCAGCTGCACATTCTGCGTCGCGACCTGAATGACCCGTCAGCGCTTGCCAAGGCACTGGTTAAATCATCTCTTGAGGGGATCATTATCATTGATACACGTCCCGATCTGGATATCTTTACCCAGAACGCCCTGTATGCAGCAGACCGGGTCATTGTACCGGTCAAAGATGCACCGTCAATGGACAACTGCAAGCACATCTATAATTTCTTCGATACCCATGGGCTGTCTCGCCGACCCTTGCGAATCCTGCCCTGCCTGGTCGACGGCCGCATTCATTATGAAGGCCCGTTCCGCGACCCGCAACAACTGCTCAAAGCCTCGGCCATCAATCGCGGCTACCGCTGCCTGGAAGGCTACATCGCCAAGAGTCCGAAGGTTGAATCACTCAATACCAACCCCGAAGGCAAAATCTACCCGGTCCTCACCCACGGTCGTCAAACCGATGTCCACATCCAGCTGACCCATGTCGCCCGCCAGGTTTACCTGAACTCCATAGAGGCCGAGACTCGGCGTCTGGATGAATACCGTTTGCACACTGCC
>JBFLJZ010000299.1:0-3720 GCA_040882925.1 Desulfuromonadales bacterium | reverse complement strand
GAAAGCTTTCGGGAACGTCAGAAATCTTTTTTGATCAAAAGGTCAAAGGAGATAAGCGTATAATCGGGACCGCGATCCACGTCGCGCCGTTTTGAATGATTTACGGCCGTAGGCCATCCAAAGCCGCAACCGACCGGTTGCGGCTTTTTCTTTTGCTTTAATTGTCGATGTCCTCAAGGCATAATAATTCCATGTTACTGCACCCCCTGGTCTCTTTCAACAAGTCGAATCGAAGGCAGATCCTGCTGCTGGTTGCCAGTCACCTGATCTGGTGCTGCGCGGTTGTCGGCCTGTGGTCAGCAGGTCAATTGATCGGCGCAAACTTCGCTATCTGGTCGGGGGTGTTCCTGGCTGTGCAGCTGTATGCCGCGGCGCAGCTGATTCTGCCCGCGCTCCTGTTCCATCCGCAAGCTAGAAACAGGGGGTTCTACCTGTTCTGGGGCGGTGCACTGTTGGCGTTCCTCTGGCTGGTCAACCTGTTTCCTTCTCAAGGCCCTTGGCAGCTGGTCGGCGCGGCTATGAAGTCGGCGGCTCTGCTGCTGGTTGCGACGCTTGTCGGCGCGGCACTGGCCCGTTATCTGCACCGGCTGTGGCAGATCGTGCCAGTCTGCGTGGTCATGACGCTGGCGGATTCGGCGAGCTGGTTCGCCGGTCCCACGGCCGGTTTCGCCCGCCAGATCGAAACGTATTACCGCACACTGGATGGTCCTACGCCGCTGATCGACATGTTCCTGGTCAAACTGGCTTTTCCCGGCGTTGTCAACCTGTCCCCGGTCTTCGGTATTTCTGACTGGATCATGGTCGTTTTTTTTGCCCTGGTTGCCAGGCAGCATGGTATTGATGACAACCTGATCGGCGCTCGCGGAGAAGTTATTGCTCGGCGCGGGCGGATCGGCGCCTACCTGCCGGTCCCGGTCGCCGCCCTGTTCCTCGCTACCCTGCTGGCCCAAGTGACTGGGCTCTTTATTCCCGCGTTGCCGCTGATCGCCCTGGTCATGTTGTGCTGGTACGGAATTAGGAACCTGAGGAAAGGCGTAAGAGGGTAGGGGTAAGAGGTTAGGGAGAAGAGGGAAGAAAAGATGAATAAGAAGAATTCGCGGCTTGTTTATTCGAGCGAATCGGGTCGCATCTGCCCGCGCTGCGAAAAATATTTCGAGCATTGTAACTGCAAGCAGCAAAAACAACAGGCGGCTCCAGCGGTTAAAAGCGACGGTATCGTGCGAGTCGGGCGCGAGACCAAGGGCCGCAAGGGGAAGGGCGTGACCCTGGTTACAGGTGTGCCCCTGCCGGTCGATGATTTGAAGCTGCTGGCCAGGGAACTCAAGCAGAAGTGCGGTACTGGGGGCACCCTCAAGGATGGCGTCATCGAGATCCAGGGCGACCATCGCGACATCTTGATCGAACTGCTCAAAGCGAAAGGCTGGCCGGTGAAAAGAGCCGGGGGATGATCAAACGTTAGCCTGCGACCCTTGGCGCGTATCGTAGTGCGACACTTCCACTGATCACCGATCACAGATTACTGATCACTGGCCGTTCATCTAATTCATAGGTATCAGCGCATACCCCTTGATCTGATAGCCGATCAAGGAATTGAGGCTGTTGCCGACGCTGACGATGCCTTGATAAAGGTCCTCCGGTTCGACGGCAAACAGGTCAAGCGCATAGCCGCACGCTTCCAGCCGGATGCCGCGCTGGTTCAGCTCGTTGATCAGGCCGGCAGTCTTCTTTTGTAATACCGGATCGCCGTGGCGGCTGCGAACCAGCAGCTTGACCGTGGGCCCGCGCATGCTGGCAACGTAGCGCGCCTTGACGTTCTGCTGCACGGTTTCATCGTAGGAGTCGCGAATCACGGTGAAGATGAACTGCAGGGCCTTTTCGTCCTTGGTCCGCACGTCGTAGATTGCCCTGATCGAGGTCAACCCTGACAAGGCTTCAGCATCATCCAGGGCCCGGGCAATCTGGGGTTGTCCGATAAACGCTATAAAGATAAAGATTATGACCGCAATAAGTCTCATGTTGTCCTCCGGGTTATTATTCCTGTTGATTTAAATATTATCAGTTTTGTCCGAATTTTCACGATATGCTATAAATGCTCATCTTTCAGCGGTGATTTCTTCCTCCTGAATAAGGTGAAATATGAATTATCGTCAGATCGTGAAAAACGTTCCCCTGTTTGCCGGCCTCAGCGAGCCAGACCTCGATGACCTGATGACAATCGTCAGGATCGACGATCATCCCCGAGGTGAGCTGTTGTTTTCCGAAGGTGAGACTGCGGTGGGCTTTTTCATCGTGATAGACGGCAAGGTGAAGGTCTACAAGCTCTCTCCGGAAGGCAAAGAGCGCATTTTGCATATCATCCAGCCGGGCGGGACGTTTGCCGAGGCAGCAATTTTCGGTGAGGGTCTTTACCCGGCTTATGCTGAGACCTTGCAGGCTTCAAAACTGCTTTTCCTGCCCAAGGAGGCTTTTCTCGACCTGCTGCGTGATAACAGCAGGATCTCGATCAACATGATCGCCGGACTGTCGAAATTTCTGCGCCAGTTCGCCAGCCAGATCGAGGACCTGACCTTCAAGGACGTGCCGTCGCGGTTGGCGCGTTACCTGATGAACCTCTCCCGTGGCACGAAGCGGACGATGGAATTGCCGATCTCGAAAAGCCAGCTGGCCTCGAACCTCGGCACCGTCAGTGAAACCCTGTCGCGAACCTTGCGCAAACTCTCTGAAGACGATTTGATTTCGGTCTCCGGGAAAACCGTCGAGATTATCGAT
This sequence comes from Desulfuromonadales bacterium, assembly GCA_040882925.1. Classification (GTDB taxonomy): domain Bacteria; phylum Desulfobacterota; class Desulfuromonadia; order Desulfuromonadales; family BM103; genus JAFDBW01. The sequence continues at coordinate 951 of JBFLJZ010000299.1, read as the reverse complement.
TTCGACCGTCTCGAAGAGCTTGCGGAGAAATGCAAAGAAGGGTGATAGGCGGGGGTTGGGGGCCGTTAGAGGCAGGGGCTGGAGACTGGGGGCCGTTAAAGGCGGGGGCTGGAGACTGGAGGCTGGAGGCTGGCCGGTATGAATGTGTAACTTGATATGGCAAAATCATCGCAATCGCAACCATTATCACGCAAGGAAATCAAGGATCTCAGGGTCCTGTTGCAGTTCACCTCGGTTTACTGCAAAGCCAACCACGCGGGCCGTAAAACAGTCATAGAGACCGCAGAAGCCGAGTTCCGCCGACTGCCGCTTGCCCGGTTCCCGACCTGCAATGAATGCCGGGAGTTCCTGCTGTATGCTTTCGAACGTCGGTTGCGCTGCCCACTACAGGAGAAGCCGGCCTGCAAGCACTGCCAGGTCCATTGTTTCAGGCCCGGGCATCGGGAAAAAGTTCGCGAAATCATGCGCTTTTCAGGGCAATTCCTGATCAGGCGCGGCCGGCTGGATCTGCTCTGGCACTATTTTTTCTAAGCGTTTGACTTCGGTCAAAGTCGGCCGCCGGGGAAAGGTGTATGCTGCAGTCAAGAGTAACAGATATCACTCAAACTTATCGACTGAGGAGAACACCGATATGATTCGCAAAATGGTTAAAATCGATGAAGAGAAGTGCAACGGCTGCGGTCTCTGCGTGCCTTCCTGTGCGGAAGGAGCCATCCAGATTATCGACGGCAAAGCCCGCCTGGTTGCTGACAACCTCTGCGACGGCCTCGGCGCCTGCCTGGGCGATTGCCCGCTCGATGCCATCACCATAGTAGAACGCGAGGCGGATGAATTTGATGAGGCCGCTGTCGAAGCACATCTCCAGCAGATCGGCCGCGAGCCGCAACCGCATCATCACGAAGCTGCTATGCCGGTCGGCGGCGGCTGTCCATCGGCCGCAGTGAAAAGCTT
>JBFLJZ010000298.1:0-7226 GCA_040882925.1 Desulfuromonadales bacterium | reverse complement strand
TTCAGACTGAGAACACCGTCGATGCCGCCCAGGAAAAACATGTGCCGGTCATCGAAATCGGCGCCGACAGCATTACCGTCAAGGTCGGCAGTGTCGCCCATCCGATGGCTGATGAGCATTACATCGAATGGATTGAACTGATCGCCGACGGCAAGGTCTACCGCCAGAACCTGCAGCCGGGCAGTGCTCCGGAAGCGACTTTCCCGCTGATCGCCAAGTCAGTCACGGCCCGTGAGTACTGCAACCTGCATGGCCACTGGGCAGCGAAAAGTTAATCCTTCGCAGTAAAAAGAAGGCCTCAGTTTTCTGACAAACCTCGCAGGTGATGCGGGGTTTGTTTTTATCAGCAGGTGAAGTTTCTATGAAGCTTTGGGCAGCAGAAGGTTAATCAGTGCCCCATTCTTTATCTTTTCCTTAAAATCAAAACCGGCGGGTTGCGTCCCGCCCGACGCCATACTTTTGTCCGGCAACAAACGTATGCAAAATGCCTTCTCCTTGCGGAGGGCATCTCCTTTGCCGGGTTTCTGTGACTTCTAGAATCTGCTGTGATGGGGATCCGGCCCTGGGTCAAAGGGCCTGACCTGTCCGTGTGACCATAAGGGAAAAACTTTAAGACATGAGAACCTTTGCAGTCAGCCACAACAGGAGAGGCTCACAAGAGCCTCGGCTTCTGCGGGGGAAGCGTAGCCATTTTTTTATCATCCTGCATGAATTGAAGTTGCCGTCATTTCGAGCCAGACATGCCCAGCGCAGCGCAGGCCCTTTTCTGCATACTCTTTTAGGCCAGTAAAAGAGTATGGCGCCGCCGGGGGGCGCAACCCCCGGGGTCTGGGTTTGCTTTTATTCGCTTTCCTGGTTACGAAAAAATGATGTTGCTGTCGGGCAACCCCGACGGTTCTGAATTTGTTTGAATGCCAGAGGACAATGGAAAAGGGCAACACTGTTGCCCTTCTATAATAAAGTCCGGCTAAACTTTGTCAGCAGCCTGAAATCTTCATGCTAAGAACTTTTTATTTTCAAAGGCACATGACAAACCTCGCTCTCCACACAACCCCTCAACAAGTTCTCAGGTTGACCGTTATGACGGCAACTGGCAGAATGTCCTGACGAACTCTCACCTGCCAAAGGCGGCAACATGAACAAAACATCCCGTCCCGACAGATTCCCAAGACCCCAGCCCAGAGGAGACAAAAACCCGGCAGTCTGGCGAATCCGTTTGCACGAGATTATCTTCGAGGCGGACACGCCGACCGGCAAGATCTTCGACATCTGCCTGATCATCGCCATCATCCTCAGTATCATCGCTGTGATGTTCGACAGCGTCGCAGAAATTCGCGCCGAGCACGGCAAAGCGCTTTATGCCATCGAGTGGTTTTTCACCCTGCTGTTTACCGCTGAATATGTTGCGCGGATCCTCTCTCTTGGCAAGCCGTTCCTTTATATCCGCAGCTTCTACGGCCTGGTCGATCTGATCGCCATCCTGCCGACCTACCTCAGCCTGCTGCTTCCAGGCTCCCAGTACCTCATGGTTATCAGGGTTCTGCGGCTTTTGCGGATCTTCAGAGTCCTGAAACTGGCACAATACCTCAACGAGGCGGAGATCCTCCTCAAAGCAATGCGGGCAAGCGCCCGCAAAATAGCGGTGTTTCTCTTTGCGGTCTTGAGCATGGTCCTGATTTTCGGCTCATTGCTTTACCTCATTGAAGGCGATGAAAATGGTTTCACCTCTATCGGAGTATCATGCTACTGGGCGATAACGACGCTGACCACCGTAGGCTACGGCGACCTTTCGCCACAGTCACCACTGGGTCGGGCCGTGGCCAGCATTATCATGGTGATGGGCTACGGCGTGATTGCGGTGCCGACCGGGATTGTCACCGCAGAGTTGGTCGCACCGATCAAGGGGAAGGTCTCAACCCAGGCCTGCCCGGATTGCGGCGGGGAGAAGCACAGTTATGATGCCGTGTTCTGTAAATACTGCGGGACCAAATTGGATGCCGAACAAAACGTTTAGCTTGACCTCACTCCTGACTTGCCAGGCCAGCGACATATTCCCGCACGACTTCCTTGAACGCCACACTGCTGTTGATGAATTCCAACCCCATCCCGTATGGCAATAAGTCCTTTTTCAGCCATTCCGGGTGGTTCACCCAGGCAACCCGGACAACGACCGAGATCGGGCTTTGAAAACCCGGCAGGGTAAACTCAACTGAGAGCTGTGTGTCGACCGGGAAAAGCGTCCCTGTCGCGAGGTACATGCCTTCAACGTTGATGTTCCTGCAGATGCCAATATGCTGTTTCTGTTTGCTGTCGAGAAACTTGAGTTTAAAACTGACCGGGAATCGCCTGGCCAGTCGACGGGAGATGCCGATCAGGCCAAAAGCAGCATCGAGGAATCGTGACGCCTGAAGAGGTCGGTGGACGACGGCATCGGTACCGGCATTCCAACAGTCGTCAGCCATTTTTTCAACGGCGTTTTCCGGCATCACCAGAAGCACCGGAGTATTGCCTAGCAAGGCATCGTGCTTGATCGATCGGCAGCACTCGATAGCCTGCTCTCCCAGAACAGCAATATCGAAAATCGCCAGCGACGGTGCCTCGGCTTCAACCGCCTGGAAACCGGTCTGGCCATCCTTGACCAGGACCATGGTAAAATTCTCCTGCTGGAAATAGGAGTTTTTAAAAATCTCCAGCAAGGCAGGATCACCTGAAAGAACGATTTTTTTTGCAGGCATACTGATCACTCCCGGCGCAAAATATGTTCCTGCTCAAAACATTTGCACAGTTCGTGCCGACCTGTCTGATTTTGCTCAAAAGTCTTGAGAACGCTTTAATCCCTCAAAAAAACAGGCCCTAAACAGGGCCTTGCGGGAAAAAGAAGAAGAGTATGCATTGAATTCAGGGATCGAATGGGACAAAAAAGGGCCGCCTCTACAGGCGGCCCGGTCATACAACGATTCATTCAGGAGAATTCGAGCAGTGCTATTTCAAAATGCAATTCCTTGCCTGCCAGAGGGTGATTGCCATCGAGAACCACAGAATCATCGGAGATCTCAACCACCTGGACCTCAAGGGACTGGCCATCTTCCAGGCTGACCTCGAGCATACTGCCGAGGGCCAACTTGTCATGATCAGGGATCAGGTGCCTTTCGATCTCGGCAACCATCTCCGGCAGGTGGGCGCCATAACCATCTTCAGGAGCCACCACCACCTTGCGACTCTCGCCAGGTTTCAGCCCGAGCACGGCCTTGTCGAAGCCGCTAATGACCTCGCCGGCGCCAACGGTGAATTCCAACGGTTCATGGCCTTCCGACGAATCGAAGATTGAACCGTCAGCAAAGCGGCCGATGTAATTGACGCGAACCTGGTCACCGTCTGCAACGGTGCGGTCTTTCTCAGCACTCATCAATTTGCTTCCTTTTCCACGCTGATGAGTTCGACATCGAACAGCAGAGTTGAATGAGGCCCGATGTCTTGTCCGGCACCGCGCTCACCGTAGGCGAGTTCGGCAGGGATGGACAGTTGCCACTTTGCCCCTGGCTTCATCAGCTGCAAGGCCTCGGTCCAGCCTGGGATGACGCCACCCACCGGGAAGGTCGCCGGCTGACCGCGGTCGTAGGAGCTGTCGAACTGGGTCCCGTCGATCAGCGTGCCGCGATAGTGGACCGTCGCTAAATCGGCCGGGCCAGGCGCATCGCCTTCACCGGGTTCGAGGACTTTATACTGCAGGCCGCTCTCGGTCACCACAACACCCTCCTGCTTGGCGTTTTCGGCCAGGAAAGACTCCCCCTCAGCCTTGTTCTTTGCGCCCAGCTCTTCCATTTCCGCAGCCATCTTGGCCTGCATCTCCTGCTGGAAATTCTGCACTTCCTGCACCATCTCTTCATCGGTCAGCTGCAGTTCCTTGCCGGACAAGGCATCCTTGAGACCCATCAGCAGGACATCGGGGTCGACATCCATACTCTGTGACTTGAAGTCCTGGCCGATATTCACCCCGATCGTGTAACTGATCCGGCTTTTCGGGGTATCGAGTTTCATCTCGGCAGCGGAACTGGCCTCTTCCGGGGCGCAGCCGACGAGATAAGTCAGCATGATCATGACGGCAAACAGTCTGAAGTACATAGGGAATCCTTTCAGTGAACACGAATGATAGAATAAAGCACCAAAGATACCCACGGCCTTATCTCCTGTCAACCTAAACCAGGGGATTGGCATCAGATCAACGGTTTGTGGTCTCAGCGCAACGCATGCGGGCCAGGTTGACCGCCAGCAACAGGGCAATTCCGACAACGGCTAGCAGGACCGAGATGAAACCAAGCCAGCCGGCTCCCCGGTATACGTAGCCGGGCAGGAATGATCCGATTGCCCCACCGCCATAATAAAAAGCGACATAGAGGCCGTTGATCATCCCTTTGTGTTCGTCGGCCAGTCGGTTCAACAATCCGGTCGCCGTGGCATGGGTCAGGAACATGGCGCCACAGAAGAGAAACATGGTGGCCAGCAGCAAGGCGACGGAAGGCACACTCAGCAGTGCCAGAGCCAGCAGATAAAGGCCCAGAGCAATGACCATGGTCCGTTCAACACTGCCGCACCAGCGCTGGATTTTCACGGCATTCAGTGAAGCAAGCAGGCCCATCAGGTAACCGGAGTAAGCCAGTCCGATGCGCAACTCATCGGCCTCCGCGGTCAACTCGGTCAGGCGAAACGGCAAAAAATTCATAATCGCGGCAAAGACCAGAAAAAAACAGAAGATCATCAGGTAAGAGCGACGGAATACCGGTTTGGCGAGAATCTCGCGGATCAGTCCAAGCCGCGGACGCTGCATGCGCATGGTTCCCGTCTCAGGCAGTTGTGCCAACCAGGCCCAGGCGATCAGGATGCTGACGCCGAGGACCAGAAAACTGCCGCGCCAATGGAACAGGCTGGCGATCACCCCGGACAGCGCTCGCCCGGCGAAGCCACCGGTGATCGTCGCACCAATATACCAGGCCATAGCCCGCTGCATATCTCCCTGCGCAGCGCTCTGCGAGGTGTAGGTCATCAGGGCGGTCAACAATGCTGGAATCAACAGCCCCTGGAAAAGTCTCCAGCCAAGCATCCAGCTGTAGTTGTCAACCAAAGCGAGGGCCAGTGATGAGAGGCCCAAAAGTAGCATGGCAATGCGCAAAATGCGCTTTGCCGGAACCGCTTCGAGCAGGTAGCCGTAGGCCAATGGAGCGAGGCTTAAAGGGATAAACACGATGGTGGTCAGCAGGGCCGCCAGTTCCCGGCTGATCGAGAACTGTGCGGCAAGCACCGGCAGCAGCGGTTGTGGAACGTAAAGTGCCGATATCGTCAAAACCGTTGAGACGAGGATGATCGACAAGGACCTCACGCAGAGGACTCCATCTCGGCCAATCGGTCAATTCTTGCCGTAACCGGGGGGTGCGAATAGTAGAACCAGGCATAGCGCGGATGCGGGTGCAGATTGCTCAGGTTTTCGCGGGACAGTTTGACCAGCGCGTTTGACAGAGACTGTGCATTGCCGGTCAGGTCGAAGGCAAAGCGGTCGGCCTGCCATTCCTGGCGGCGTGACAGACCGCTTGACAAGGGGGTCAGGAAAAAACCGGCCAGACTGGCAAGGAAGCAGAGCAGTACGAACTGGGCGATAAAACTGAGCTCTCCAAAGCCAAACCAACCCGGCAGAACGCCCTGGCCGAGGAGAATCCAGGCCAGCCAACAGGCAATCAGGGAGAGCAGTTCCATCAGCAGCAGACGTTTCCATATGTGACCGAGTTTCCAGTGGCCGGCCTCGTGCGCCAGCACGCCGACGATTTCGTCGTCTTGCATCTGTTCCAGCAGGGTATCAAACAGAACGATGCGCTTGACCCGACCGACCCCGGTGAAATATGCGTTGGAGTGTTTGCTGCGCCTGGATGCATCAACCTGCTGTACCCGGTCAACCTGCAATCCGGCCCTGGACATCACAGTTTTGACCCGGGCAGCGAGTTCTTCGTTTTTCAAAGGCTGAAACTTGAAAAACAGCGGTTCGATCAGCACCGGGGAAAGGTACATCAAAAGCAGCGTCAGCAGGCCCAGGAACCCCCAGACCCAGAGCCACCAGTAATCCGGGCTGGCCTGTACGATTGCCAGGGCACCGGCCGTGACGAGAGACAGCAGCACCGTACCAATAAGCAGGGACTTGACCAGGTCGGTGACCCAGATCCTCGGTGTCGAGGTGTTGAACTGAAAACGCTCTTCCAATACGAACGTACGGTAGAGACTGAAAGGGATATCAAGCAGCGTCAGGACAAGACTCAGGCCAAGGACAAAGAGGACCCCCTGAAGGATAAAAGAGCCGCTCAGACGATCGATCCAGGCATCGTAACTGCCGAGCAGACCGCCGAACAGGAAGAGCAGCAGGAACAGGCTCGAAAAGAGGGATTCAACCAGCGCCACCCTGCTATTGGCCAGAGTATATTCGGAGGTTCTTTGCAACAGCTCCTGGTCGATGCAATCTTTAAACGCTCGCGGCACTTCGTGACCGTGTCGAGCGAGGTACTCCAGGTTCAAGCGTCGCAGCCACAGGCGAAACGCCATGACCATCAGATATGAGAGCAGGATCAACCATTTCATGGCCGCATAGTACCAGAATCCGAGTCACGTGGCTTGACAAAAAACCGCACCGGGAGACCGCCGCTTGACGCGGCAGGAACTTGATTTTTGGCCGCAGATGCTGTCGGTCTTTTTCTCAACCGTCAACGACTTGGCCTGTTTTGCTTTCTACCGGCCCCTGTTGATTGGGCAAATCAGCTTCGCATCGGGCCCTTGACCTTTCAAGTCTTGTGCTGACCTTCGCGCAGGCCGGCGAGAAATTCGAGTAATGCCCGGTTGAACGGCACCGGCTTCTCCAGATTGGCCATATGACCGGCGCCGGGGATTATTGTCAGGCTGGCGTCCGGCAGTCCGCCAGCCAGAATCCGTGCATGTTCAGGTGGCACAGCCAGATCCAGTTCGGCGCCGACGACCAATGCCGGCACATCGAGCCGACCCAGCCTGTCGACATAGTCGTCCCGGTCACGCATTGCCAGCAAGCCGGCTACCACTCCTTGTTCAGAAGTTGACTCCATCCACTGCCTGACCTCGCGGACCAGTTGCGGTTTTTCCTGTGGCGTCTGCGGTGCAAACAACACCCTGACAAACGCATCGGGGACGGCCCTGAGGTTGCCATGCTCAACCTCTGTCGC
>JBFLJZ010000297.1:0-3818 GCA_040882925.1 Desulfuromonadales bacterium | reverse complement strand
GCCGAGGTCCTGGTGGCGACCCTCGGAGCAAGTCCGCTCCTCGACAAGGTCGAGGTTGCCGGCCCCGGTTTCATCAATTTTACCCTGGCACCCGTTTGCTGGTATGAAGTGCTCGACGACATCATGGCCAGGGGGTGGCATTACGGAACTTCCCGGGTCGGTCAGGGGCAGAAGGTCCAGGTCGAATTCGTCAGCGCGAACCCCACCGGACCACTGCATATCGGTCATGGCCGGGGTGCTGCGGTAGGGGATGCCGTAGCCTCGATTCTTCAGGCTGCAGGTTTCGATGTGCAGCGCGAGTACTACGTCAACGATGCCGGCAACCAGGTGGCAACCCTTGGCCGCTCGATCTGGCTGCGTCTTCGAGAACTGCACGGTGAGCAGATTTCCTTCCCCGAAGACGGTTACCAGGGAGAATACATCCGCAAACTTGCGACCAGCATGCGTGACGAGAGCCCGGAAGCGATCAATCAGGAGGAAGCGGAAGCGATCAAACTTTGTTCAGCTTACGGCGTCAGCAAAGTCCTCGACTGGATAGCAACCGACCTAAAAGCTTTCGGCATTACTTTTGATAACTGGTTCAGCGAACAAAGCCTTTACGACCGGAACATGGTGGCAACCGAGCTTGCCAAGCTGGCGGTAAAAGGGCTTTCCTACGAACGGGATGACGCGGTCTGGCTGCGCACCACCGATTTTGGTGATGACAAGGACCGGGTGTTGATCAAGTCGGACGGCAGCCCGACCTATTTTGCCTCGGATGTCGCTTATCACATGGAAAAATTTGACCGTGGTTTCGACCGCGTCATCGATGTCTGGGGCGCCGACCACCACGGCTACGTGCCACGAATGAAAGCTGTTGTTGCCGGCCTCGGGCACCCGGCCGAGGACCTCCAGGTCCTGCTTATCCAGATGGTCAACCTGCTGCGCGACGGCGAACCCTACACGATGGGGAAAAGATCGGGAAATTTCGTGACCCTGCATGACGTAGTGGACGAAGTCGGCAAGGATGCCTGCCGTTTCTTCTTCCTCATGCGTCGCTCGGACAGCCAGCTCGATTTTGACCTGGAGCTGGCCAAGCGCCAGAGCAGCGACAACCCGGTTTATTATGTGCAGTATGCCCACGCCCGTGTCTGCAGCATCAATCGCACGGCAGCTGAGCAGGGCGTAGATTTGCCGGCGAGTGGCACGGCGGATCTTTCCTGCCTGATTCTTGCCGAAGAACTGGCCCTGGCCAAACATCTGGCCCGCTACCCGGAAACAGTCGTCGGAGCCGCGCAGACCTGCGAGCCGCACAGGATCGTCTACTATCTGCAGGAACTTGCTGCCCAGTTCCACAGTTACTACAACCGGCAGCGTGTGCTGGTGGAAGATGCTCAGATCACCCGGGCTCGTCTGTCTCTGGTCAATGGCGTGCGGATTGTCCTGGCCAATGCTCTGAACCTGCTCGGGGTTGACGCCCCTGAGCGCATGTAAAAGCAGTTCGGGAGATAGCTTCGATGATGGCGCAGCCTGTGGTTTCACGCAGCCAAAGACGCATTGAACGGAAACAACTCGTTCTGGTTGTCATTCTGATTCTGATTGTCGCCGGTGGCAGCTTCTCAATCGGGGTCATGTTCGGCCAGCGCAGCGGTGTCGCGCCAGGGGCCGCCGTCGGTACGGCCAGCTCAGGACTGCCGGCAATCGCCCAGATCGAGCCCCCGCCCAAACCAGCGGAGGCTGTGGCTGCGGCAAAACCGGAGCAACTGACTTTTTATGACAACCTGCCGAAGGGAAAACAGGCTCCTCTCGGTAGTGGCATCAATCTGCCTCCGGAGCAAAAAGCCAACAGCACCGCTAGCGTAAAAAAGCCGGAGACCGTATCGGCCAGTCCGCCGCCCAAACCTTCAACGAAAACCGTGGCCAGGCCGCCGGCTGCCGCGACCGGGGACTTGGTGGTACAGATTGCGTCATTCCGGACCAGTCAAGATGCCGCGAAACTGGCGGATCGATTGAAAACCTATGGTTTGACGACTTTTGTAGAATCTGCTGACCTTGGTGAAAAAGGGGTCTGGTACCGGGTTTTGTCAGGGCCTTTCCCTTCCCGTAAAAATGCGGACAAGGCGGTTGATTTCCTCCGTGAAAAGGAGAGGTTGTCGGCGATTGTCCGGCAGCGCTAGCAGGCAGTTTTTTCTTGACATCCTCAGGGCGGACGGGTAAATTCCAAACCCTGTTGCGGGGTGGAGCAGTCAGGTAGCTCGTCGGGCTCATAACCCGAAGGTCGGAGGTTCAAATCCTCCCCCCGCTACCAAAAGAAATCAGGGGCTTGCATAAATATGCAGGTCCCTTTTTATTTGCCTTGTACCCTTTTCTGTACCCCGGGATCTGCTCAACACAGAATAAGGAGTAGAGACCATGGCAAGTTTAAAAAAACGAGGCAAGAATTACTACGCACAAGACTATGTCGGCAGTCGGCAACTTCGCGTCAGCCTACACACCACATCACTGCAAGTCGCTAAAGAAAAATTCGCCAGATCGAATCCGCACAAGCAAGGGGAACCGATATCCCTTTGCCGAACCGAACGCGTTTGGCCAAGGTGGTCAAATCTTATGTCGAATACCTCGACACAGTTAAAACGTCTCGCAACGTCCAAAGAGATATTCATTATTTGAGAAGTACTTTTGGCGCAATCTGTCCCGAACTGGAATTGAAGAATAAGATTGTCAGCCAGAAGGGGATCAAGCGACCAGGGAAAGATTATGTCTCGCCCATCGAGGTAAATTTCTTTGAGCATGTGACCACATTCGATATTGCCAACTTTATTGGCAACCAGGTCCGCAGCAAGGGGCTTGCTCCCAAAACTGCAAACCGCTATAGGGAGATATTGACCCGACTTTATAATTGGGCTATGGAGCAATATGGGATCAGAATGCCAGAGAATCACAATCCTGCTGCGAAGGTTGAGCGTTATAAAGAGAGGGCACAGAACATACGGTTTTTGTCTTTGGAACAAATAGATGAACAACTGAAAACCCTGGAGGATAATGAGCAGCTTCAAGTCATGGTGGCTATGTATATCTATGCCGGTCTCAGGAGAGAAGAGGCTCTTTGGTTAACAGTCAATGATCTTGCTCTCGATGCAGGATCCAATGGCATGATCCGAATTCAAGCCAAAACTATTGATGGTGAATATTGGGAATCGAAAACCCAGGTGAACAGAGTGATTCCGATCAGTACAGCACTAAGGAAATATTTGGATCAATATGTTGTTCTTGAATCGGATCAGGGCGGGGTCTTTCCAAGCCCGAAAAGTGTCAGATGGGATGAGAACAACTTTTCACATCAACGGTGGACCTACCTCCATAGTTGAAGCCGGCACTTGCCCCGGCCCAGACCCCAGGGCGAAAACTATAAATCAGGTGGCCGTGTATGATGTAAAGTGGGTCCTGCTCGAGCTTCTTGTCCTTTAAAAAATCATTGTTATCAGTATATAGGGCGACCATCCCCGTCACTTCCAGGGACCATTTGTCACGCGTATAGACAACTCCAAGCTGTGGTCGGAAGGTATAACGGTTGGTCCCGAGATTAATCAGCTTCTCTTCTAGGTATTCACCGGTCGGCAGTTGAACGGAACGACCGGCCCCGATAATCTTTTCGTGGTTAAGAGCACTACGATAACGAAGATATTCTTTTCCTTTTAAAGGTGGAGCCCACTCAGATCGATATCTTTCTGACCATTAATACACTCAATGCGATAAAGACCATGTGTCTTCTGACCGCCCAAGCGTATTGAGTTCAGCTGCAGGTGATGATTATTCTGACACACGAGGGTTTTAATGAT
>JBFLJZ010000050.1:0-6502 GCA_040882925.1 Desulfuromonadales bacterium | reverse complement strand
TGGTACTCGAAGAGGCTTTCTTCGCTCATCTGCGGCGCCGCCTCACGGGCCATGTCTGCAGCCATCACCGCTTCGCCGCGCAAGCGCATCTCCTCGCGCACCCGGTTGACATCGCCGGCAACCAATTGCAGCAGGGCGTTGCGATAAGTCGCACCGCTGCGGTTGGTCAGGGTGACCCAGCCGGAGAGATCGAGGGCCGTATCGCCCGGGTGCAGCTCGGCGACGTAATCGGCCCGCCAGCCGAGTCCGCCGGTCAGGTAGCTGAGCTCCGTGGTCTGCTCGCCGCCGCTGGCATTCTCGAGCGAGACGACCAGGGTCGGCCGGTCGCGCAGGTTGCTCGGTACATCGGGAAAGACCAGGCGGCCCGGCACCCCGGTCTCGATCCGATCACCGACCTGCAGCACGACTCCGTCGTTGGCAGCGAGGACACGGGCCGTAGCAAACTGGTCCGCGCCGGTCTCCGGGTGGGTGCGCACCAGCTGCACATCTTTGCCGACATACTTCTCCAGCAGCTTGCGCGGCGTCAGCAGGTCGAAGTCGAAGTTCTGTTCCAGGATCGTCAGGCCGCCGGGGCGGGTCAGGCTGCGCAACAGCGCGGTCTCCGGACGGATTCGGGCACTGACCTCGCGCAGGGCGAGATCGACCCTGCCGACCGGCAGTTCGACCTGCCTTTGATCACGCACCAGCGCCAGGTCCTCGTTGTAGATGGTCACCGCCACTTCCTGCTGATCGCTCAGCGTACTGACAGTTTCTGCCGCCGCGCACGTTGCTGCCATAAATAACCAAACCGCGATGGCTAAAAAAATGCTTGGCTTTTTTTTCATGGGATCTCCTCTTTGAAGCTTTGCTTTTGTCGTACAGCCACTAAGGCACCAAGACACAAAAAGAACAATATCATAAAACCTTTCAAGAAACCTTAGGGCCTTTGTGTCTTGGTGGCACAACAATGATTGACTGCTATTAGCAGGATTGCCGGTGAGAGGATACTCAGGCAGGTTCCAGCCCGGCGAACCTGACCAGCAGCTTCTTCGGCCCGAAGCGATGGAAGTAGACCGTGACCTTCTGGTTGTCACCCTGGCCTTCAATGCGACGGACCGTGCCGACACCGAACTTGATATGCCGCACCTGCAGACCGATCCTCAAGCCTTCTTCGGCATCGGGCACCATGCGTACTTCATCAGCATCGAAAAACGGATCTTCGTCGGAGAAATCGGGTTCCGTCTGATCAAACAGCGAGGCCAGGTTATGGCTGGAAGACTTGCGCAGGCCGTCGGGCGTGTCCCGACCGATCAGGCCGGGCGGGATTTCGCCGAGGAACCGGCTCGGCGGGTTGAACTTGAAATCACCATAGATGCGGCGACGCCGGGCGTTGGTCAGGTAGAGCTTCTGCATGGCACGGGTCATGCCGACATAGCAGAGCCGCCGCTCCTCTTCCAGCTCGTCCTGCGCGCTGCCTGAGCGGCTGTGGGGGAAGATATCTTCTTCCATCCCGGCCATGAAAACGATCGGGAACTCGAGGCCCTTGGCCGCGTGCAGCGTCATCAGGGTGACCCGGTCGAGACTCTGGTCGTAGGAGTCGAGATCGGTGATCAAGGCGACCTGTTCCAGGTAGTCCTGCAGGGTGCCCTCGCTGGCCAGATGTTCCTCCATCCCCGCCAGGAGCTGCTGCAGGTTATCCATGCGGTTGCGGGCTTCCTCGGTCTTCTCAACGCGCAGTTGCGCAGCGTAGCCGGTCTCTTCGATCAGCTCAGCGGTCAACTGCGGGTAGGGCGTCTCTTTCACCCGCTGCACGAACGATTCGATCAGCTCGACAAAAGCCTTGACCTTGCCCGCAGCGGCACCACTTAACGCGCCACGGTCAAGCGCCATGCGGCAGGCGGGGAGAAACCCGCCGGCGTCGTTTTCGAACGCGGCAATCTTGTTGACCGTCACGACACCGATGCCGCGTGACGGGACATTGATAATCCGCCGTGCCGAGATCGTATCGGCCGGGTTACTGATAATCCGCAGGTACGCCAGGATATCCTTGACTTCCATGCGCAGGTAGAACTTGAGCCCGCCGAACATGACATAGGGAATGCGTTCATTGCGCAAGGCTTCTTCGAGAACCCGCGATTGTGCATTGGTCCGGTAGAACACAGCGATGTCGCGAAGATGACGTCCCTGCCGCTGTAGGCGGGAGATCTCTCCGGCCAGATAACGGGCCTCCTCGAGATCGTCAGGCAGGACTTCCAGGGTGATCGGCTCGCCATCCCGGTTCTCGGTCCAGAGTTTTTTCGCTTTGCGCCCGAGGTTATGGGCGACCACCGCACCGGCGGCATCGAGGATGGTCTTGGTCGAGCGATAGTTCTGCTCGAGACGGATCGTTTCGCAGCCGGGGTAGTCGCGCTCAAAACCAAGAATGTTGCCGACCTCCGCACCCCGCCAGCGATAGATCGACTGGTCGTCGTCACCAACTACGCAGAGGTTGCCGTGCCCGGAAGCGAGGAGGTGAATCAGCCGGTACTGGACCTGGTTGGTATCCTGGAACTCGTCGACCAGGATATATTGGAACCGCTGACGGTACTTATCCAAAATGTCCGGGCGTTCCTCGAACAGACGCACCGTCTGCAGCAACAGATCGCCGAAATCCAAGGCGTTGGATTGCTGCAAACGCTCCTGGTAAAGGCGGTAGATACGGGTCACCTGTTCGGCCTGATAATCGTCGTCCTCGAGCTGTTCGGGACGGATCCCCTTGTTCTTGGCCCGGTCGATCGCCGCGGCCACGGCACGCGGCTTGAGCTGTTTTTCGTCGACGCCGAGCTCCTGCAGCAGGACTTTCAACAAGCGCTCCTGGTCCTGATCGTCGTAGATGGTGAAATTCCGGTTAAAGCCGAGAGCCTCGATCTCCTGGCGTAAAATCCGCACGCAGGCCGAGTGGAAGGTGCTGACCCAGAGGCCCTGGATGTCGCCGAGCAGTTCTGCCAGGCGTTCCTGCATCTCGCCGGCCGCCTTGTTGGTGAACGTCACCGCCAGGATCTGCCAGGGGGCAACCTTGTGCTGCCGGATCAGCCAGGCAATCCGGTGAGTCAGGGCGCGGGTCTTGCCGGAGCCGGCGCCGGCCAGCAAAAGCAGCGGTCCGGTCTCATGTTTGACCGCCAGTTGCTGCATCGGGTTGAGTTGGGCCAGGAGATCGGTCAACTACTTGTCCTCGAGGGTCCGGGTCATCAGCGCCCGGTTGTAGGCTGCGACGATGTCGCGACGGGAGATGATGCCGACCAGCTTGCGGTGGGTCCGGCGATCGACGACCGGCAGCTGCTCGATATTGCGGTAGCCGATCTTGCGCATGGTCTGGTCCAGGTCCTCGTCGGCATGGGCGGTGATGACATCGGCGGTCGCCAGCTCCTTGACGACCACCAGGTCCATCAGCTCTCGTTCGAAGACCACGCCCATGAAGTCCTGCACGGAAATGATCCCGGTCAACTCACCATCGGCGTTGACCAGCGGAAAGTTGGTATGCTGGGTCTTCTCGATGAAACGGGCGAACTGGCCGAGCGTCATGTGTTCCGGGATAGTTTCTACGTCGCGCGCCATAACATCACCGACCTGCAGTGATTTCATGATATTACGCTCTTTTCCTGCCTCCAGGTCAATACCGGCCCGGGACAGCTCAACCGTCTCCAGGCTGTCTTTTTTGAAATGCCGGGCGATCGAAGTGCCGATCACACAGGTCAACATGATCGGCACGATGACCTCGTAGCTGTCGGTAATCTCGAACAGCAGGAAGATCGCTGTCATCGGCGCATGGGTCGCCGCCGACAGGAACGCCCCCATACCGACCAGCGCATAGGCTCCCGGGGCAACGTGGAATTGCGGGAAGACTTTGACGACGATGTGGCCGAACGAGCCGCCGGCCACCGCTCCGAGATAGAGGCATGGGGCAAACAGGCCGCCGGGCATGCCGGAGCCGAGGGTGATCGAGGTGGCTACGGCCTTGATCAGGACCAGGGCCGCCAGCAGGTACCAGGTCTGGTTACCGAGCAGGACCGTCTCGATGAATTCATAGCCGTTGCCGAACACCTGGGGAAAACCGAGACCAATCATCCCGACCAGCAATCCGCCGAGCACCGGCTTGGCCAGTTTCGGCATTGTCAACGCGGCGAACCGGTCCTTGATGCGAAAATGAGTATCGATAAACAGCGTTGCGAGGAAGCCGATCAGCAGGCCAAGCAGTACGTAGAGCAGCAACTCCCAATAACTGTTGACCATGTAGACCGGGGCATAGAGTTCCGGGGTATTGCCGAGCAACGCCCGTGAGACGACCGTCGCCATACCGCTGGCGATAACAATCGAGGTGAAGCTGGAGAGCTCGAACGAGGCCAGCAGCACGATCTCCTGGGCGAAGAAGACCCCGGCAATCGGCGCGTTAAACGTTGCGGCGACCCCGGCTGCGGCACCGCAGGCGACCAGCACCTTGAGGCGATCGCCGCTCATCTTGCACACCTGGCCGAACTGGGAGCCGATCGCACCACCGATCATGGCGATCGGGCCCTCCTGCCCTGCCGAACCGCCGGCACCGAGAGTAATCGCCGAGCCGAACCCGCGCGTGAAAATCGGCCGCAGCCGCAGTTTCGCACCGCGCAGGTTGACTCGTTCGAGAAAGGCCGAGAAGCCACCCTGGAGATCCTTGCCGAACCAATACCAGAGGGGGATAACCAACAGGCCGCCAATCACCGGGCAAAACACCACGGCCAGCCTGGTCAGGCTCCACTCTTCCAGAGAGTAGCCGAACAGCTGTTCACTCTGCTCGAATATCGCCCAATGAACGAATTCGATGGTCTTGCGAAACGCGTAATTACCCAGTCCGCCGAGCAGACCGATGATCACCGCGAGGATGATCAGGAAGGTGTTTTCACTGAGGCGAAAAGAACTTTGCAGGGCATCCAGGGCGAAACGAAACCGCTCGAAAACCCTGCTTATATGGGAAGGCACAGACTGCATCAATTTCTGACAGGTTCAGGTGGTATCTAGAGACCACCTCCCGCCTTGGAGAATAAGATTCACCGAACAACAAGCCCGTGAAGTGAACGGACCAACCTTCGCCGGCCCGCCGACGTAAACTGTAATGAGTCAATCAGGCAGCCCGGCAGGCGTCCGCGGCAACCTTTCTTTCTGGCCGTTCAGAGCAGGCCTTGATCCCTGAGATCCTTGGTAACGACCTTGATAAAGTCATCGATCAGCGTGGACAGGTTGCCCTCGACCACGGTCTCCAGCTGCGCCGACCAGATCAATTCGCCGCTGGCCGCGCTGTAGAGGTTGGCCTCGATCGTGACAACCTGGAACTCGCTGACTGTGGCCGGCTGATAGACGATATCATAACTGCGCGCATAGTAGCCGCCATAGTGACGATAGTAGGGGTCCGGATAATAATACCCCCGGCCATAGGCCGGTCTGGACACGTAACCAGGGTTGACAACCTGTTCCGTGCGGCTGCCGACCGCACGGGCCATCAGCACCGAGTCGGCTCCGTTTGTCTTGATCCCTGCGGCGATCACGTCCTCACTGGTCTCTTGATTGATCTTCAGGTCACCGTAACTCGGTATCCCGGTCGCACCCAACCTGGCCAGTTGCTGGCTAAAACCGTCTTCGAACATGCGTCGGGTCGTCTCCTGCTTGGCAATCCCGACGATATAGACTTTTTCAACCGTGCCGGTAAAATCAGGATTTTTCCAGGACCCTGTGATTGTGGTACTGGAACATGCCCCAAGGAGCATTCCTAGCGTGATCAGGACCAACAGAACAATGCGGTTAAACGTCATAATGGTTTTCTTCTTGAAAAAGATTTTTGCCAGCAAATTGATCAAGTGGTTCGATCTCTCCAGCCGCGGCCTCTTGATGCGCGCCCCGCCATATTAATGTTCAACGCCGAACGAATCAACCGGTAAATCAGGCACAAGGGTTGCGCGCACTCTTGCACTTTGATAGCTTTTATATCAAGTTTTTATTATGGCATGAAATATGTTTGCAAAGTTTTTCCTTTCTGATCAATCTGGGCTTGCGGCAACACCGGCTTGTGATGCATGCACCGGAAAAAGAACTGCCGCTATTTTTTTGCATCGGGCCGTCTGCCACCGACGATAAAACTTGAAGGAGACACCATGACATCGGCGTTTAAAGATTTTCTCAAGAAAGACTCTGCGGTCGGAGTCCTGTTAATGATTGCCACCGGTCTGGCGATGCTGTTTGCCAACACTCAGCTGACCGTGTTTTACGACTATTTTCTGGATACACCGATCGAGCTCCGCCTCGGCCGCCACATCCATATTGCCAAGCCGCTGCTGCTGTGGATCAACGACGGCCTGATGGCTATTTTCTTCCTCTTGATCGGCCTCGAGGTCAAGCGTGAACTGCTGGTCGGGCAGCTCTCCAGCCGGGCGCAGATCGCGCTGCCGGGCATTGCGGCGATCGGCGGCATGCTGGTCCCGGCCATCGTCTATGTCCTGATCAATGCCGGAGACCGCGT
>JBFLJZ010000296.1:0-3209 GCA_040882925.1 Desulfuromonadales bacterium | reverse complement strand
CTGGACCGCAAGAGCAGATGGTTGCCAACCCGAGCATGCATGAAACGTTTTCCTGTAATTTCTGTCATGCCGATACCCACGGCAACATCCCCGAGTGCATGATGTGCCACGAAGGACATTCCGAGTCGATGACCCAGACCGACTGCTCGACCTGTCACCAGGCGCATATGCCGCTGGCCGTTGCCTACCCGGACAGCACGGCGTCGGAACTGTGTGCTGCATGTCACGATGCGACTCTGGCCACGCTGGTCGCGAGCCAGACCAAGCACAGCGAAATTTCCTGTGCGACCTGTCATGCTGAAAAGCACATGGCGATTCCCGAATGCAACGAGTGCCATGGCCTGCCGCATCCCCAGGCAATGCATGAACGTTTCCCGAATTGCGGCGAGTGTCACAGCGTTGCGCATGATCTGAACAAGTAATTGGCAGAATCAAACCAGCTTCAATGACCACAACCGGAGAGGTTGACCTTGACAGGTCAGCCTCTCTTTTTATGAGCAACGCATAGATCAAGCGTCCGACCCTGGACCCAGGGGAACCTATGGAACAATATCAAGGCTTAGTCGGATTCTTTGTCCTGGTCGGGATGGCCTGGTTTTGCGGCGAAAACCGTCAAGCCATTCAGTGGCGGCATGTTTTGGCCGGCCTGGCCCTGCAAATTGTTCTGGCCGTTTTGCTGGTACGCCTGCCGGTCAGCCAGTCGCTATTCATCTGGCTGAATCGTGCTGTCCTGGCCCTGGAGCAGGCGACAACGGCCGGCACGACGATGGTTTTCGGTTATCTCGGCGGCGGTTCGCTGCCTTTTGCCGAACCTTTTTCCGGCAGCACATATATCCTGGCGTTCCGTGCCTTGCCGCTGGTTCTTGTGGTCAGCGCCATCTCATCACTGCTGTTTTACTGGAAGGTCCTGCCGGTGATCGTCAGGGCAGGCAGCTGGCTTTTGGAAAAAGCCCTCGGTGTCGGTGGCGCCCTGGGAGTCAGTGCGATGGCCAACGTGTTCGTCGGTATGGTCGAGGCGCCATTGCTGATCAGACCCTACCTGCAGCAGATGTCGCGTGGCGAGCTGTTTGCCGTCATGACCTGTGGCATGAGTACGATTGCCGGCACCGTTCTGGTTCTTTATGCCTCGATCCTGAATCCGATCCTGCCGGATGCCCTCGGACACATTTTGACGGCATCCCTGATCAGTGCTCCCGCTGCCTTGTCCATTGCACTTTTAATGGTGCCGCATTGCGGTGCAGCAACCACCGGCAAAATTGATCCGCCACTCACTGCCGGCAGTTCAATAGATGCCGTCGTTCAGGGAACGGTACAGGGCTTGAAACTGCTGCTCAATATCGTCGCCATGCTGATTGTTTTGATTGCCTTGGTCAGCCTGGTCAATATCATCCTCGGGACGCTGCCCGAAGCCTTCGGTGCCCCATTGACCTTGCAGCGACTGCTCGGCTGGTGTTTCGCTCCGCTGACCTGGTCACTTGGCATCCCCTGGCATGAGGCGGTTGTCGCCGGCGGTCTGCTTGGCACCAAGACGATTCTCAATGAACTTGTCGCCTACCTCGACCTGGCCGGGCTTGATCCGCAAACATTGAGTGGCCGTAGTCGCCTGATCATGACCTACGCCCTGTGCGGTTTTGCCAATCTCGGCAGCCTGGGCATCATGCTCGGCGGCATTGGCGCCATGGTTCCGGAGCGGCGAGAGGAAATCGTGTCTCTTGGCTTCAAGTCGATTCTCAGCGGCACCCTGGCGACGTGCATGACCGGTGCCGTGGTCGGTTTGCTGGTTTGAATCCCGCTGCATGCCTGATCATATGGTATCTTTCTAGTAGGGCAAACGGCTGGAAATCATACAGACGGGGTTAACAGGTTCAACCGCGTCTGCACGGTTGACTTACAAAGAGGAGATTCTGATGGCTGTTGTAGAGATCAGTGTCGCGCCGCTGGGAACGGCAACACCCGGCGTCTCGGAATATGTAGCCGCATGTGTCGAGGTCGTAGCCGCTTCCGGCCTGACGTATCAATTGACCCCGATGGGGACGGTTATCGAAGGTGAAATTGACGCGATTCTGCCGGTTTTGCGAAAAATGCATGAAGTCCCCTTTGACCGGGGCGCGCAAAGAGTCTCAACTCTGATCAAAATCGATGATCGCCGCGATGCTGGGGGCCACGGTTTGCAGGGGAAAATCGACTCGGTCATGGAGAAGATGTGACCCGGTTCCTGACAGGATTTAGCGCTTGACAGATATGGACCCCTCTGGTATTCAAAGTAACTCTTTTTTGATGGCCCCGTCGCCAAGTGGTAAGGCAGAGGTCTGCAAAATCTCCATCACCAGTTCGAATCTGGTCGGGGCCTCCACAATCAACAGGTCAGCCATAACACGGCTGACCTGTTCTGCTTTCTGGTAACATGGGCTCCTTCGGTATCGCAACCATAGCCCTGTTTGTCCTCTTGGGCAGCGCTGCCGGATTCCTGGCCGGTCTCCTGGGTATCGGTGGCGGAATTATCCTTGTGCCTCTTTTCCTCTGGGCTTTCAACATTTCGGGCTTCGCCCCGGAGATCCTGGTTCACTTGGCCTTCGGCACCAGCCTGGCAATTATCCTCCCCACCGCTGTCAGCAGTACCATGGGCCATCGTAAACGTGGCAATGTCGAATGGCACCAGGTTATACACCTGTGCCTGGGCGGATTTTTCGGTGCGATTTGTGGTGCATCCTTGGCCTCTTTACTCAGTGGTGACTGGCTGAAAGGCCTGTTCGGCGTCATGCAGATCCTCGTAGCGGTCAAAATGTTCGTCTTCCGTCCTCGTCTGCCACCTGAACGCAGCGATGCGGTTGGTTTCGGACAATTGCTTGTGGTCGGTTTTGCCGGTGGTGTTTTCAGTGCATTTTTCGGCGTCGGCGGCGGTGTCATCGCTGTCCCACTGATGGTCATTGCACTGAGATTTCCGATCCATCTTGCCGTTGGCAATTCCAGTGCACTGATTGTCATCTCTTCTCTGTCAGGAGCGTTGTCCTACGTCTACTATGGCTGGGGCGCCGAAAATCTACCTTTATTCTCCTTTGGCTACGTCAACCTGCTGGTTATTCTTCTGGTCGCACCTTTTTCCATTGGTATGGCGCGACTTGGTGTGCGTGTTGCCAGTCGAACGTCTCATGATAAACTGATAAAAATTTTCGCGGTCCTGTTGGTTTTGATCGGTTTGCGCATGATTT
>JBFLJZ010000295.1:0-6647 GCA_040882925.1 Desulfuromonadales bacterium | reverse complement strand
GGTGACCAGGTCATTCAGGTGGGTTGGTGCCGGATCAGGCGGCATGCCGCCAAAATATGGATCGCGGCTACAGTTGATCGTCTGCACCAGCAAACCGGCCTCGACCAGCATGCTGTCGACATAATCACGACCGGCCCCGTACATCGGATCGAAAATGACCGTCATTCCGGACAGGCCGATGGCATCGAGGTCGACTTTCTTGCGAATTGCGTCGAGGTAATCGGGCATCGGATCAATCTCTTCGACCAGACCTGAGCGCACGGCCTGGTCAAGCGGCATATCGCGATAACAGACCTCGCCAAGCATGGCGTTGGCGCGCCGTTCGATCTCGGCAGTCACCTCCGGCAACGCCGGCCCTCCCCAGGCGGTGGAAAACTTGATGCCGTTGTATTCACAGGGGTTGTGGCTGGCCGTGAAATTGATCGCGCCGGCCGTGATTCGGCGCATGATCTCGTATGCGATAACCGGTGTCGGCGTATCGTCTTTGCAGAGGAACGACGGCACTCCGGAGCCGGCCAGGATCCGTGCCGTTTCACGCGCAAACCGTTTACCGAAAAACCGGCTGTCATGACCGATGACCAGGCCGCGACTGCCGCTATTTTCGTCCTTGAGAAAATCGGCAATCGCCTGTACCACCACACGGACATTTTCCAGGGTAAAATCCTCGGCCAGGATACCGCGCCAGCCGGAAGTACCGAACTTGATCTGGGACATGCGTTTCTCTCCTCAATCGGTTATTTGATATCAGAAGAATAACATAAAAAAATGTAAGCACAGGTGAACATAATTGAGCTTTTCGCGTCCCGCGTCACTCGTTCCACGTCCCGTCTTCATCCTCCGGCGTAACCGGGGCAGGATAATCCTCGATATCGGCAACATAGGCGCAGTCTGCCGGCAGGAAACCTTGCCTGATGTTCTCTGGAGTCAGACGCACGCAGCCGGGTCGCTTCTTGTCACGTTCATTGTATACCCGGCAATGCTTTGTTTTCAGGTCAAGATACTCGCAGGGAAGTGCCGTATAGTAAATCCGGTTTTCGAAATCGATTTTTTCGTAGCAGCATCGACCGCAGCGACTGCAGACCGATTCCCACTTCTCGGTATTCGATTTGCCTCTATGAGTCATAACAACAAGCTACCCGATGAAAAAAGTCCGGTCAATGGCAACAACTTATGGATTTTTTAAGTTGACAGTGATCGGCAAAAGGGGGTAGAAATCCCCCTCGGCAACAGAATCATTGATAGACAAAGGAGTGCCCCATGCAGTGTGAAACAGTTCTTCCCGGTGTAGAATGTACTTTTTGGAGTAAAAACGGTTGCGTATGCGAAGGCGGCAGCTGTCAGAACGTGATCGAGATGTGCGAAGGGTGTGACCATATCGCCGAAGGCACCATCGGACCGGTCTGCCTCAAGGCTCCTGCCCCGGCAAAGAAATGGTCGGGCGGTCTCTGCAACTTCGCCACGCACAGGAAAGTTGAAGTCAAAATCGAAGACGTCAAGGTCAACCCGCTCAAAGCCTCCAAGCGCGCGGGTCGTTAAACTGGAACTTGATGATGAAAAAATTCAGGGCCGGCAACCGAGTGGTTGCCGGCCTTTTTTTACTTCTATCATTTTCGCACTTCTAACCTCATTCCGTTTCCTGTCCCCCGGCTTCTTCTTCCCCATCAACCAGCAACGGTAAACTGTCCATAAGCACTTCGGTCTCCGTATCCGGTGCCAGTTCACTGAATTCGCTGAGGGTCGGCAGAGACGACAGGTCAGGCAGGCCGAAGAGTTCGAGGAATTCTTTGGTCGTACCGTAGATCATCGGCTTGCCGGGGACATCTTTCTTGCCGAGGATTCTGACCAGGCGTTTCTCAAGTAAGGTTTTCAGGACACTTCCGGAGTCTACGCCACGCAGGTATTCGATCTCCGCGCGGGTGACCGGCTGGCGATAAGCGATAATTGCCAGGCTCTCGAGAGCCGGGCGCGAAAACCGGAATGGCCTGCTGCGACCAAGTTTTCTCAAGTGATCGGCGTACTCCGGGTGGGTTCTCAACTGGTAGCCGCCGGCAACTTCCTGCAAAAAGAACCCTCGCGGACGTTCGGCATAATCCGCCTCAAGGGCTTCAATTGCCGCCCTGATATCAGCCGGGGGCCGTTCCAGCGCTTCGGCGATACGCTCTGCTTTAAGCGGCCCGTCTGCGGCAAAAATCAACGCTTCGACCAGTGGCACGAGATCATGAGTATCCAAGGTTGTCTTCTCCGACTTCCAGCTCGGCGTTTTCGTCGACGGCAACCGACGGGAAGAGCCAGATGGTTCCGTAATGAGTATTCTGCATGAAGCGAACCATATGCATCTTGACCAGTTCCAGCAAGGCCAGGAATGTGACGATGACCTCGGAGCGCTTGATGCCATCACTGAACAGGTCCAGGAAAGCGATACTCTCCTTGCCCCGCAGTTCGGTCAATATGGCATTGATGCGGTCCGTCACCGAGAGCTGTTCCAGGTTGACTTCGTGAACAAACTCCTCGGGTTTCTCCTCGAGAACGTCCCGCAACGCCGCGAGGAGATCGAACAGGCCGACGGCAACAAAACCTGTCTCTGCCTCCTCCAGCACCTCCGGCTCGGGGTCTGCGCGGGTGAACAGGTCGCGTCCGAGCAGGGGGCCGGCTTCGAGCGTCTCCGACACATCCTTATATTTCTGGTACTCGAGCAATCGCCTGACCAGTTCTGCGCGTGGGTCCTCTTCCTCTTGCTCCGTTTCGTCCTCGATAACCCTGGGCAGGAGCATCTTCGACTTGATATGCAGCAAGGTCGCCGCCATCAACAGGAATTCTCCGGCGATATCGAGGTTGAGGGTCTTCATGGCATCAAGGATGCCGAGGTACTGCGCGGTGATCGCGGCAATCGGGATATCGGAGATCTCCATCTCGTTCTTCTTGATGAGATGGAGCAGGAGATCGAGCGGCCCTTCGAAATTTTCAAGATGGATATCGTAGCCACTCATCAATTATCACCGATAAAAGAGCAGACGCATGGTCTGCTCGACGACGTCCATGTGGGGACCGGCCATCATGGACACGACATTGTGCACAGCAGGACCGAAAGCTGCGCTCCAGATGGACGTGCCAAAAATCAGAAAGACGATCAGCAACATACCGAAAGGCTCGATACGGCGCAGCATTTGCGATTGCTGCTCGGGCAGAATCCCCATCAGCACGCGTCCGCCATCGAGAGGCGGGATCGGCAAAAGGTTGAAAAGACAGAGGATAACATTGATGTAAAGCCCGAATGCTGCCATCAGGCCAAGCGGCTTGATAAACGACAATACCTGACTGGTTTCGGGCAGTGAAGCCGCAACGAAAACCACGACGCGCAACAGCAGGGCACAAAAGAGCGCCAACATCAGGTTGGCCAGAGGACCCGCAAGAGAGACCCAGACCATATCCTTCTGCGGCCGCCGCAGGTTGTTCGTATTGACCGGGACCGGACGGGCCCAACCGAAGCCGAAGACCAAAAGGGCTATGGTGCCGATCGGATCGAGATGTTTGAGCGGGTTCAGCGTCAGGCGACCGAGCAGCCTGGCGGTCGGGTCGCCGAGTTTTTCGGCTGAGAACCCGTGCGCCACTTCATGCAGCGTGACAGCCAGCAGCGCCGGTACCAGCATGATGGAAATTTTCAACAGGATATGTTCCATAAGGAATGGAGTCTACCGATCAAGCAAAAGGATGATTATATCTAGCAGATGCGCAGTCAGGAGTCAATGGGGACAGCTCGAAGCAATGACTATAAGTCCTTGATTTTAAATTATTAATCGTTGGCTACAAAAAATCATGAAAAACCTGAATAGCAGGCCGCCGATTTACATATTGAACGCTGACAAGACAAAATCAGTTGATTGATATTTTAATGCAAACCCCGGGTGTAAATTCTTTTAAATTAGCTTCTTCAGATTTGATCAGTGACTGATATCATCCTGGAATTTCCGCACTTAAGATTTCTCGCGCCTCCCGCCACGCACCTCGCGCCTCTTGATCTCCTTGCCGTACTTGCGCAACACATAGGCCCTCTCATCATCCAGCGTCACGACACGATTATCAAGCCGTGCGCCGAGTAGATCATCGAGAATCGTCCTGAACAGTGGCCCCGCGGGGAAACCGAGTGCTTCCAGATCGTGGCCGGTCAGAAGCGGCTGGACAGTCCGCAGGTGGGTAATATAACGCGAGATCCATTGTCGCACGGACTCTCTTGAAGCCCTGGCCATCATCAACAGCAGGACTTCAGTCGACAGAGGCTGAAACCAGCGATACAGGCTGCTGTTGCGTGGTTGAGTCCCGGGCTTGCGCCGTTCGAGTTGCCGCAGGATGCCGAGTGCCGCGCTACGTTGCTCGATCATGATGTCACGATACCGCGGCATGATCTGCAGCCGATCGCAGAGACTCCTGATGCCGCTACGGTCCAGAACCGAAGTGCAGACGAGGAAATAGCAGAGCCAGCGTTCACACGGTTGCCCGGTGTAAAGCAGGTCATACCAGTCCATTGCCCGCCTCGCTTCATCGAAGAACCTGGCATAGTCCACCTTCTTCGACAACGCCGGATGCAATCTGCTGAGGACATTGAGCTTGGCCAGACGTGATATTGCCGGCAGCGGCCGGTGTTCATTTAAAATCAGGTAAAGCTCGGTAAAAATTCTTTTGCCGCTGACGTTGTCCAGCAGGCCGAGACGCACGGCACTGTTCAGCAGATGCTCCGTCTGCTTGCCGATCTGGAAACCAAGGCGCTGCTCGAACCGGACCGCCCGGAATACACGGGTCGGATCTTCGACAAAGCTGAGATTGTGCAGCACACGGATGGCCTTGTCGTCGATATCACGCTGCCCACCGTAATAATCGAGAAGCTCGCCATAGGCCTCCTGGTTTAAACTGATGGCAAGAGTATTGATCGTGAAATCCCGCCGGCTCAGGTCCATCTTCACCGAAGAATGTTCAATATCCGGCAAAGCGCCGGGTTTCAGGTAGTACTCCATGCGCGCCGAAGCAATATCGACCTTGAAATCATCCGGATAGATGAGCACCGCAGTACCGAACTTGCGATGACAGCGAACCCGGCAATCGTGTTCACGGGCGAAACGTTCGGCAAAAGTCACGCCATCTCCCTCGACGACGATATCGACATCAAGGTTCTCCTTGTTGAGCAGCATATCTCGCACAAAGCCGCCGACAACGAACACAGCCACACCGAGCTCGTCGCCGACCCTGCCAAGTTGAGCGAGCATATCCTGAATCCGCTTGGGCAGGCGGTTGCGTATCAGGCGCTGGATCTGTCCCGACTTGTAGCTCCGCCCGCCTCTGCTGACCAGACTGCGCTCTCCGGAACGAGGCGGCGTGCCGACGCTGCTGGCCAGATGACGCAGCAGATCGGTACGGGTCACGGCACCGACCAGTTTGCCATCATCGACGACCGGGACGAAACGCTGATTGCTCTCAACGATCAAAGACTTCAGAACCGATACGGTCGTCTGCGACGTGACCTGGTGGAAGTCACTGGTCATGATCTCGCCGACCGGTTGTTTCTGCAGACCGTGATAAACCGCCTTGTCGACCAGTTGCCGCGAGATAATACCGACCACCTCCTGCTCTTTGACAACCGGGACGGTATTGATGTTGAAACGCGACAAAACCTGATGAGCATCAGCAACTGTCTGGTCGACCGTGACGGACTTGACCGGCGTCGACATCAGGTGCAGCACCTCCCACTGTGGCTGGACATGCTGCTGTAAAACGATCGGCAGCTTATCGAGGACCTGGACCAGGGTCATGTCACGCACCGCACAGGACGCCGCCGAAGCGTGACCGCCACCGCCGAACTCGCTCATGACGTCGCCGGCGTGAACTTCCTTGAGGCGGGAACGGGCGACAATGAAGACCCGGCTCTCCATACGGATGACAATAAACAGCACATCGAGATTTTCCATGTCCTTGAGCTTGTGTGCGAGCGTGGCGATATCACCAACGAAATGATCGATCGAAGCATGAGCGATGGCGATATTGATACCATGGATGTTGAGGATGGTCCGGCTGGCGATCAGGTCGTTGAGCAGGCGGACCTGGTCCGGAGTCAGTTCCTGGACGATCAGGTCGGCGACGACATTCAGATTGGCGCTGTGCTCCAGAAGATAGGCAGCGGCTTGATAATCCCTGACCGTCGTCGTATGGAAAGTCAGACTGCCGGTGTCCTCGTAGAGACCGAGCATCATCATGGTCGCTTCATCTGCAGAAACCTCTATCTGCTTCTGCATGAAGAGATGGGCCATAACCGTGACAGTCGACCCGACCGGCTCGACGACTTCCAGAGAGCCCTTCAGGCTGCCTTTCTTGATCGTGTGATGATCGTAGATGTGGATATCGACACCGGGACGTTTGGCCACAGCGGCGAATGGACCGATCCGCGAAGCCTGGCGGACATCGACCAGGATCAGGCGGGTGATCGCATCAAGGTCGATATCGCGGGCCCTTTTGAAACCGAAGGCATATTGGACGCTGTTGAGGAAGAACTCGCGCAGGCTGCGCTCTTGACCACCGGGGAAGACCATCACGGCATCGGGATACAAACGCCTGGCAGCAATCATCGACCCGAGGCAATCAAAATCAGCGTTGATGTGGGTCGT
>JBFLJZ010000294.1:0-6296 GCA_040882925.1 Desulfuromonadales bacterium | reverse complement strand
CTCCAACCACTCCGCCTGATCGATGTGGGTGTGCCATTAACCAATCCGGACCAGCGACCCTCCTGGTAGGCCTGTAAAAGGCTGACCCTCGCCGTCCTATCCAATAATGAGAAGGTCCGAATATACTTCGCGACCCAAGTGTGCAGCTCGACGTCGGCATCTTCAATCTTGAGGACAGGGTCGAAACCAATATCCGCCTCGGTGTAGGCATAACCGCCACCGATAAAGTTCGTGTTGATCGGCAGATGGCTCCAACGGCGGGGTTCCAGCTCCTCAGCAAAAGAAGTCTGATAAAAAAACAGAAAAGACAGAACAATCATAAACCTGAACAGGCTAATGACATTAAAAAAAGGCGATAAGCACATGTTAAAGTATGGCAATTTTATCCCGGCCTCAACAAGCAGAATAAGTGTTCACTCACATAAATACTTCGATGACTTTCGGTAGTTTAGCACTAACGGTGATTATTTAAAGAGACATTGCCAAATGAAAAGAGAAACCAAAACAGACTGGTCTGAACAGTTCTTGCTAATTCGAGGAGCCACAAAAGTAAGGGCGTGATCCAAAAGGTTTACACCCCTCCTCTTTTCCCGCATTACTCACTGAACAAATACACTGCGCATCCAGGAACGGGTAGACACAGCCAACAGGCATGTCTTTGCTGAGATCACTGGGCAGATTGCAGATCAGAACCGGTAAACTACGTTCACATTGAAAAAGTTCACGTAGTTGGAGCTGTAATCACCGACTAACTCACCGCGCAAAGGTTTGTCTGCACCGTCAATTTCGATCTTCGCGTCGCCAGTATCAAGGAATGTGTAGGCCGCACCGATAGTCACATCTTCGCTCAGGTCGTACTGTAAGCCCGTAGCGTAGCGAATCTGGCGGTCAAGCGGCATATCCGGGGTGCGATCTTCATCATCAACGGGTGAATCGTCGTAAGCAACTCCGGCCGAGAGTAACCACTGCGGTGCGAACCGATATTGGGTGCCGAAAGCATAATGCCATGTGTCATGGAAATTACGATCTGCTGTCACCGAGTTTGAGCCGGCGGACGATGCCAGGCTGATGCCGGTCTTGCCAAAATCCGACTGGTCCTGCCAACCAACGTTGCCCATGATCGCCCACTGGTCGTTCAACTGGTGGAAGATGCTGAACATCACGGCCTGAGGCACGGTTAGCTCCATATCAACTTTCCGGTTTGAACCGAGAGCCAGGTCGAGAATCGTCGACAGCGCGGGCGATAGGTTCCGGGCGCTGACCGCATCGTCAAATTCAAGATCAATCTTGGATCGATAGGTCAACCCCAGGCGGGTCTTTTGCGAAGGTTCTACCAGAACGCCGAAGTTATAGCCATAGCCTATGTCGTCCGCATCGAGCTTCAGTTGCCCGTCCGGGTTGTTCAAAGGATTGTTGACCGCAACTTTTTGATTCAACTCTCCATACAGGATACTGAAACCGGCGCCGACCGAGAGCCAATCGTTGACCCGGTAGCCGATATTCGGATTAACCCCCATGACGACTATTTCCCCTTCCTGAACGTAGTAGCGGCCAGACCATTGTGAGCCGTAATCAAGCCCCAGACCGAAATTAGAGCCCATCGCCAAACCGAGTTTAAGGTCCTCAGAGAGTCCGTGCACGTAGGAGAAACTTCCCGCTGGCACAAAGCCTCCGGCATCGCCGCCATCACCTCCACTAAAAGTGGTGGAGTCTGAATCGAACTTGGCGGTCACGAATATGCCGAGCAGACCGCCTTCGAGCTGATCGCGATCCAAAAGGGTCATCCCAGCGGGGTTATAGGCCACCGTAGATGCATCCTGGGCCAGAGCAGCGCGACCGGCTGCAGCGAGGCCCATATCCGGTGCTGCCTGCTCGTAGAGCCAGAGTCCGGCGGCTTGGGCTGAAAAGGGCAACAGGCAGATCGTCAATACAGCGAACAGAACAACACGATAGAAACTCATGATTATTGACCTCTTTTGAAAGGGGATCGATAAACACACCATACTTAGCATTCACTCACGGATAACGTTAAAGTGTTTGTAGGTTCAAGGGTTTCACGCTTAACTCTATCAAGAAAAAACCAGTTTTCATCTCAAAAGTGTTAAAATGTTATTGACCCAGTTGCTGCAACAAGCTGCGTGCCGCGGCATGATCGGGGAATTGCTGAAGGGTGTTTTCAGCAAGTTTTTTCGCCAGCGCGGGGCGCCCGGACTTGAGGTAATGATTGGCCAATACGACAAAGTAGTCCAGGTTCAGCGGTTCAACCGACAGTGCCTTGCGCAATGAACTTTCGGCCTGCTCTTCCCGGTTCAGTACCAGCAAAACCTGGCCATGGTTATAATGGATGCGGCCGTAGTCAGGCATCCCGGCAGCAGCCTGATGCAGGTATTTTTCGGCCTCCACGTAGCGCTGCATCTCGGCGAGCAGCAAACCGAGAGAATAAGCGGTTTCGTAAAGCTGTGGATACTGATCGACCACATCCCGCAACAATTTCTCGGCTTCAGCATTATTGCCCTGCCGGTTGTACAGCATGGCCAGGTTGACCCTGGCCGGGTAGAACTGGTCGTCGATGGCAATGGCCTTGAGGTAGGCTGCAACAGCCTGGCTCTCATCACCGAGATTAGCAGCCAGGTTGCCGAGATTGTAGCGTTGGGCGGCGAGATCGGCATTATAGAGCATTGCTTCACGATATTCCGCAAGTCCCTGACGGAACGCTTCCCGATCATCCTCTCGCAACCGCTCTTCCGGCAGAACCGACAACATCATGGCAGCTTCCATACGCACCGCCTTGACTGGATCATAGAGTTTCGGTGCGATCCGTTTCAGCCGTGTTTCAGCATCAAAATATTCCAGGCTGCGAATCGCTGTATAGCGTAACAGCGCGTCATCATCCTCTAGTGCCTTGGCTAAAGTCGCCTGACTGGCAGGGCTGGGATAAGAACGCAACAGTTCCAGTCCTGTCGCACGGGCAATAGTCGGCACCAAAGGGTCTTCAGCTAAGCGGATCAGGTCGACCTCGGCCTCTGGTTGACGAGCGCGACCAGCGGCGATGATGGTGCCGTAATGCGGCTTGCGGGTCTCCCCGTACCACTTGGTGTAATGCTCGACATTCCACGACAACGGCTTGTCGGCATGGCAGCCTATTGCCGAGCAGGCATTCGGGGTGCCGAGCTCGGCGCTCAGATCAGGACGGGGAATGCGCAGGCTGTGGTCGGGTCGATAGTCGGCTCCCATGTAGATGCGACCCGGCATATGGCACTTGACGCAGAGGTGACCTTCACTCGGCTGGCCATTGTGAACTTTTTTGTGGAAGTGATGTTCCTTGCTGTCATAAGTCTCTGCGCGATGACACTGGGTGCAAAGGTCATTCTTCTCCTTGTGGCGCTTGAGGCTGTGGACGTCGTGACAGTCGCTGCAACGCACGCCGTGCTGGTACATCTTGCTCTGCACGAAGGAGCCATAGACATAGACCTCGTCGAGGATCTGGCCGTCAGGATAGTAGAGCCCTTCGTTTAGAAGTTGCGGTACCATGACATCGAGCAACTCACCCTCGACATGCTGGTTATCACCAAGCTGAAAACGCCGGGAATGACAGGGTGCGCAGAGCTTGATCTGTTCTGTGGTCTCAAGACTGTTGGTGTGGACTTCAAGGTCATAGTTCGCAGTCTTTGCCCTTGCGAAAGCAGGCTTGTCTGCCCAGGCTAGATGCCCCGACCCCGGACCGTGGCAAGCTTCACAACCAACATCGATCTCGAACCAGGTGGTTTGATAGGTCCCGGTATCAGGGTCAAAACCCTTGTTCAGCCGGGTTGAGTGGCACTCGGCACACATAACGTTCCAAGTCTGCCCTCCTCTGGTCCAGTGCAGCCAGTCATCCGGTCCTTCCACTTCGTATGGCGGCAAGCGGTACCAGACCTTCTTCTCGATATCCCAGGCGATGTTCAGACATTGCAGCCGTCCATCAGGAAACGGCACCAGGTACTGCTGCAAAGGATAAAAACCAAAGGTGTACGTGATCTCAAATTCGCCGGGCTGTCCATCCGGCCCCTCGGTCTGCACAAAGTATTTATCGCCTTTGCGATAGAAGCGAGAGGTGACCTTGTTGTATGGGTCGGTATAACTGACATCATTAAAGTCGCCAAGCACCGTCGTGTCATTGGCCACGTCCATGGCCAGATCATGATGAGAACCCTTCCACTTGTTATAGGCGGTTTCATGACATTTCTTGCACTTCTCACTACCAACAAACTCCACAGGCCCGGCAGCAGGAAGAGGTTCAACAGTCTGCGCCTTGAGCAGGTAGAGTGCTGGAGACAATAGGATGACAATGGCCGCAGCCAATGCGATCCGTTCCCAGCGATTTATGTCAGTAGATGATTGCTTCATTTGTTTTGATAATCCGGAGACAGTCCCCTAGCCTTTCGCGTCCCTCGTCCCGAGGTCAAATCCGTGTCGCCTGTGCCGGTTCAAACCTCTCACGTTTCTGCGTGACAGAAGTATCAACCTTCACAATCCCGTTCTCAATCCGCACCGGATAAGTATCCAGTGGCCGCGGAGCAGGTGCCGTCAGCACTTCACCTGTCAGGCTGAACGTGGAGCCATGGCACGGGCAGACAAACTTGTTCTTCTCTTCGTCCCAGGGCACCGAACAGCCAAGATGAGTGCAGGTTCGCGATAAAGCGAGGAAACTGCCATCACCCAAACAAGCCAAGTAGAACTGACCAACAGGAACAGCGGTCACTGTGCCCGGCGTGAACCGTTCGACTGACCCGGCAGTGACAATACTCTCCGTCTTGGCCGGACGATTGCGCTCCTTGCGTGAGTTCATGAACGACAGACCCAGCCAGCCGAATTCGGCTGCAGCCACGAGACCAAAAAACGCCCAGACTTGGTTCAGGAACCGGCGGCGGTCAGGATTTTCTGTCGTTTCTTTATTTTGGTTTTCAACCATCTTTAAAACCTTATTCTTAGCCGCAGATAAAAGCCATGCACGCAGATCTAGATCATAGATTTCCACGTCCCTCGTACCGCGTTCCGCGTCACGGCCCTAAGGCCAACTCAAATGCATCTCCGGACCACGAAACCAGACGCCGATAATCGTGCAGACCGTCAATACAACCAACGTCAGGATGATGCCGGCCATCACGGTCTCGGCACGCGTGTATTTCAGTTTCCTGACCAGCAAAAAGTAAAGGCCTGCCAACAGGGCAATCAACAAACCCGTCGGCAGCAGGCCACGAGTCATCAGGGTATTGGACACCGGCGCGGCCGACTGCAGCAACAGGTTGTCTGTCAAGACAAGGGCCAGGGTTGCCCCCGCGCCAACCGCTGAAGTCCAGACCGCCAAAGTCCGCCCACGCGCTGATCCGAACCAGACTCCAGTCGGTAGAGAGCTGTCGGCCCAGAATGGGACACACAGAAAAGCCAGAGCACCCATCAGCGGCCAGACAAGGGTGGCGAAGACCGGGTGCAGGTGCAGCAGCAGCTCCTGGAAGCCGAGGAAATACCAGGGGGCTTTGGCCGGATTGGGGCTCATGCCCGGGTTGGCCTGCTCCAGCAAGGGAGCGTCCCAGACAATCGCCAGAATCAGCACAAAAGCGATCAGCAACAGACCGAAGGCCGCTTCACGTACCACCAGGTCGGGGACGGTCGGCACACGGTCGACTGGAACCTGTTCGTCCTTTTTAACCTGCACCAGGCCGCCGGCCCGGCGAACCAACCAGAAGTGCCAGAGCATCAGGACAAACAGGCTGCCGGGGATGAAGGCGACATGCAGGACAAAGAAATTGGCCAGGGTCGGGCCACCGACTTCTGAACCGCCGCGGAAGAGTTCCAGTAGCCAGGGCCCGCAGATCGGAATGTAGCCGAGCATGCTGGTGCAGATGGTAACTGCCCAGTAAGCAAGCTGGTCCCAGGGCAGCAGATAGCCGGTGAAGTTAGCAGAGAGCAGCAGGAAAAGCAGGAACAGGCCGACGACCCAGTTGAGGCGCCTGCCCTGCCCGAACGCGCCGGTCAAAGCTACCCGCAACAGGTGCAGCACGGCAGCAACAACCAGCAGGTTGGCACTCCAGTGATGAATATTGCGGACCCACAAGCCGAAGGGCACCTCCCGGGTCAGGGTCAGAACAGAGGCATAGGCTTGATGAACAGACGATTGGTAAACGAAGAGTTGCAGGATGCCAGTCAGAAACAACAGGCCGACCAGCACCGCGGCCATCCCGCCCAATCCCCAGCTCAGAGAAACTCGTAGCGTTTCCCGGGGCACGGTGTGCGGATGCAGGTGCAGGATAAGATCG